>NZ_JBHIMJ010000021.1:0-143774 GCF_042194035.1 Bartonella sp. OC16QHHD
AGAGGGACGCCCTGAAATCATGGCGGATCAACCTCTCATCCTTCAAGGGTTTCGTGGGCAAATCAATGGACCATGGAAAGCCGCGACCGTCACCCACCGCTATGAAAAACAAAGCGGATACACCACAGAAATCACACTCGAGGCACCAAACAAGGGAAAAGAGGCAGGAGAAAAGGAAACCTCTGAGTGACAGAAAATCAAAGGGACAACTTGACCCTTTGATCGGTCGTGATGAGGAATAGGTGCAACTTGCACCAATTGCATGAGTACAGCAATAGGGTATTGTTTACCCAATTCCTCAAAGGAGCAATGGTGCAAACATTGCACAATTGCATACTGAAGAGCAATTTGGTCAAGTTGACCGAATTCCTTAAACGCTTCTCTTATTTAATAATGTCCTGAATAATGTGCTTAGGATACAGAAAAATCATCAGTCAATTTATGCTAAAAGAAGTCATACCATCTTATATACGCTGCTTCTCAAATAATACGATTNAAGCTACATTGGCAAGCTAAACTGCTGGCAAGCTACAACAAACAAGTAATGGTAGCGGAGGAGGGATTTGAACCCCCGACACAAGGATTATGATTCCTCTGCTCTAACCTACTGAGCTACTCCGCCAAAATAAGCAATCATAATTGTCAATAATTACATCTTTTGCGGATATAAGGGGTAGAATAGTAAGATGTCAAGCATCGTTTTTAAGCTTTTCTCTTGTCATTCTATTTTATCCTCGATATGTAAAAGTGTAATTTTCATATGATAAAGTAAGGTAAGGCATGAAAATGGTGCCACGTGTAGCGGTTTTAGGATGCGGTCATTGGGGTGAAAATCATATACGGACACTCCACTCTCTCGGGGCTTTAGCAGCAGTTTCTGATATTGATAATGATCGTGCTGCTAGTTTTGCAACACTGTATGGTGTAGAGGTTGTTACACCAGATGATCTTTTTACGCATCGAGATATTGATGCGCTGGTATTAGCGTTGCCGCCACAATTGCATACGCAAAATGTGCTCCGTGCTGTTAAAAATGGTAAAGATGTTTTGGTGGAAAAACCAATAGCCTTGAATGTTTCTGATGCTAAACGCCAAGTTCAGGAGGCTGAGGCCTATGAGCGAGTTTTTATGGTGGGCCATATTTTGCGTTTTCATCCAGCTTTTGAAAAAATGTGTGAATTGGTGAAAAACGGAGATGTGGGAGATGTGCGATATATTTATTCTCATAGATTAGGCTTTGGAAAATTTCACACACACAGTGATGCTTTATGGGATCTTGCCCCTCATGATCTCTCAATGATTTTGGCGTTGACAGGATGTGAACCTTCCGAAATTCGCGGTGAGGGGGCTGCTGTCGTTGATCAGATTTCTGATTTTTCTCATATTCATATGATTTTTCCAAATGGCGTGCGTAGTCATCTTTTTACTTCACGCTTGAGTTCTTATCGTGAGAGGCGTTTAATTGTTGTTGGAACAAAGGCTATACTCGTTTTTGATGATATGGAACCGTGGAGTCGTAAATTGGCAATGCACTATTTTGCCGTTTGGAAAGAAAATCAAGAGTGGGCTTTTAGCATGGATGAGCTGAATTACATTGATGTTTGTGAAGATTTGCCGCTTACTTGCGAATTACGGCATTTCCTTCATTGTATTGAAACGCGTCAATCACCTCGTACAAATGGTGATGATGCTATTGCGGTTTTACGGATTTTAACAGCTGCTGATGTCAATTATGATAGATAAAAGAGATAGGTAGCGCTTTTGCATTCTTGTGATAATCAATGGAGTTAATATGCAATTCATCGACCTTGGGGCGCAGCGTGCGCGTATTGAAGATAAAATTAATTTTGCAATTGCGCATGTAGTCGCTAGTGGTAAGTATATTTTGGGGCCAAAAGTAACAGAATTTGAAGAGAAATTGGCAGAATATCTTGGCGTTAAACATGTGATTGCATGTGCTAATGGAACAGATGCTTTGAAGATGCCTCTTATGGCTAAAAATATTGGTCCAGGGGATGCTGTTTTTTGTCCTAGTTTTACATTTTCAGCAACGGCTGAAGTGGTTGCTTTGGTGGGGGCTAAACCTGTTTTTGTTGATGTTTTATCTGATACATTCAATATTGATGTTGAAAAACTTTCTCACGCTATCGAAATGGTAAAAAAAGAGGGACGTCTAAAGCCAAAAGCTATTATTGCCGTTGATTTATTTGGGCTTTCTGCTGACTATGTGCAAATTGCTCAAGTGGCTGCAAAGGAAAATCTTTTTATAATTGAAGATGCTGCTCAATCTATGGGGGGGAGAAGCGGTAATACTATGTGTGGTGCTTTTGGTGATGTGGCTGCTACAAGTTTTTATCCTGCAAAACCATTAGGATGTTATGGCGATGGAGGCGCTATGATGACCAATGATGATCATTTTGCAGAACTTTTACGCTCTATTTTGTTTCATGGTAAAGGTGAAACGCAATATGACAATGTACGTATTGGTATGAATTCGCGCCTAGATAGCATTCAGGCTGCAATTTTACTAGAAAAGTTTGCGATTTTTGAAGATGAAATGGAAAAGCGTGTGGAAATTGCTCAACGCTATTCCAATGGCTTAAGAGATATTGTTACAGTTCCAGAAATAGGAGAAAATATTCGTTCTGCTTATGCACAATATACGATTAAGGTAAAAGAACGGGATAAATTAAAAGATTTTTTACAAAAACATTCTATCCCTACAATGATTTATTATAAAACTCCTTTACATCAACAGCCAGCTTATAAACACTTCCCTTATGTAAAAGATTCCCTTTCTGTTTCAGAGTCTTTAGGAGAGTGTGTTTTAAGTTTACCAATGCATCCTTACTTGACACAAACGGATCAGGATATGATTATCAAAAAAATAAGAGATTTTTATCACTCTTGAGAGCGTGTTTTTATCCTTAAAATTATGGTCAAAGCTTTATTGGTGATCCATCTTAGAAGGTATTTTTTGTTAGAGTGTGTGGCCAATGTTTTGGTATTATTTCCTTTCTAGGACCTATGAAATGTTGTCCTTTAGAGCGGTGATATGATTAGAAAGTGAAGCTTCTAGACAAGAAGATATTTTTTAACAGAACGGTATGGGCTAAGAAACTTTGTCCTTTAGCTTAGCAAAAAAGTCACGTTTAATAAAAAGGATTTGGGTTATGAAAGTTACAATGAACCTTTGTTGATTTTACTCTTCATTTAAGGTGTTTTAAAAGATAACTTATTTAACGGGGCTTTTGGAGAGAAAAGTTATTTTTTGGCGAATACGTGATGCTAGGTCATTTTTGCTTTTGGATTTTTGAATCAATGTGTTGATGGGTGATGTATTCCCTTCTTGTAGCGCTATTTGAGCTGCTAATGTTGCTGCAAGTTCTTTTGTTTCTTCTCGGAGTTCTTCTAGCAATTGGTGGTTAGCGGTCGTGTCCAGCTCATGAGTTTGGATTTTTTGTAAGCGTTGCTGATAGTGTGCGACTTTTTCACGCATCATTTGTCTTTCCTTTGGAAGTGTGTAGTGTGGCGATATTTTGTTTGATTGCTATCGCTTCTTTGGTGAGAGTATCTTTTGTGGGGAGGCATAGCCGATAAAACTGTTCTGTTACTTGGCTCAGTTGTATTTTTTGTTGGACATATTTTTTTTGCAAAAATTCGTACTTTTGTTGGTTGTTTGCTAATTCTACAGCATGTTGTGCACGAAGAAAATCGTGATTTGCTTCTATTTCCGCGAGTGATAATGGTATTTTCGCACAAACATCTTTATACGCAAAATGAACGGCTTTACGCCAAATAAAAGGAGATAAAAGCACCAGTAACCAGGAAGTGAAAGCAACTCCAAGTATAAAAAAAAGAAATGATTGAATAAGCATAATACCCCTTTTCAAATAAGAATACGTTTAAAACGGATTCCATGTCGGTCTATGTGTTAATTTTAAATATCCTATATTGATACCAAGGCGTGCGCCGACTCCTGTACGTATTGGGATTAACAAGGTATTATGGTATTTTAGGACATGAAAACCAACACCTGCAATTAAATAGGCCGAACCTGAAATACCACCATAGCGTCTCCATAAATTATTTATGCCATTAAGATTGTAAACTAAGATCATTAAACGGGAGCCTTGGCCGCCAAAATCCCATCCTACTGAGGGACCTTGCCAAAAAACTTTATGTTGACCATAGCTTTTGGTAAAAACCATTCCTTCGCCATAGGTTAATCCAGCAAAAAAGGCACCAGAAGCTTCTTCTCCTAAAATATAGGCATTGGGATAACCGTATTTTGAAAAAATATTTTGAATTGCAACAGCCAGACCACTAGCTGTTTTTCCAAAAAAAATATGACCAGAATCAATAATTTCTTGGAGTGAATAATGAGGTTCGTTTTGCTCTATTGGTTTTAGTCGAGCTTGTGTAGTGTTTATGGTGATGAATAAAAGGAAGATTAAAGATATAATATTTTTGTACCAGTATTTGAGCAGAGAGAGAGCCATGGAGTTTTCTCCTTTTATTAGTGATAAACAAAAAGATAATATTAGAATTTTCATTCTATTCAAATAAAAAATAAGATATAAGGTTATTTAAATTCTTGAATTTATTTCTGAATTTTTTAGCATGATTGTTAATGTTTCCTATTATGCATCAGATGTTAAGAGTTTTTCTTTAAAATAAAGTTTGTTTTTTTGAATCTAGGAGTTTTCAATCATTATGACGTTAGATATTTCTTTGAAGCCTATGGATCTTGCTGCTTTGCTTTGTAGTCGTATTTGCCATGATTTGATTTCACCTGTGGGGGCTATTCAAAATGCAATGGAGCTTTATGATGAAGGAGGAGCTGAAGAAGATGCTTTACAATTGGTGCGTTTATCCGTTGCGAGTGCTGCTGCACGTCTACAATTTGCGCGATTGGCTTTTGGTTTTGCTGGTGCAAGTGGAGGACAAATAGATACACGGACTGCAGAGCAGGTTGCTCAACAATATATGAAAGAAGAAAAAGCAACTTTAAAATGGCAAGCTTCTTCTTTATTGTTAGAAAAAGATGAAGTTAAACTTTTGCTTAATTTATTATTGATTGCAAACGCAACAGTTTCTCGTGGTGGTGAAATTGTTGTTATGATTTTGCAAGAAGAAAATAAACGTTCTTTTCGATTTGAGGTTTTCGGTAGAACTCTCCGTATCCCCCCTCATTTTCTTGCGTTATTTCGTGGAGAAGTTCAAGAAGAGCTTATTGATGCACATGTCATCCAATTTTATTACACAATGTTACTTGCTCAGATGACAGAGATGAAAATAAATATTGATGAAAGTGATGGTTGTATTGTTTTAGAAAGTGTAAAAAAGCTTTGAATAAGAGAGAAGCGCTTAAGCTGTGTTGGGAAAAGTGGCTTCGATTGAACTTATGAGCGATAAGGTTATATGTGTAAATTGGGTGTGGTTACTTCTTAAGCTTTAAGCGCTTTCTATATGAGATTTTTAGTGTGCGAGTTCTCTACTTTTAATAGAGAAAAGATCTCGGGGAAAAAATCTCGGCCCGCTACACTCCGAGATTTTACAATGTGCATATTCACTGCTTAAGCGGTTTTTCGTACGTTCTCTTCAACTGGATCACGTAATACATAACCACGTCCCCAAACTGTATCAATGTAATTTACACTGGAAGAGACTGCTTCCAATTTTTTCCGCAATTTACAGATAAAAACATCGATAATCTTTAGTTCTGGTTCATCCATTCCACCATAGAGATGATTGAGAAACATTTCCTTGGTAAGGGTGGTGCCTTTGCGTAAAGAGAGAAGCTCTAACATTTGGTATTCTTTACCGGTTAAATGAACAGGGCGCCCTGCAACTTCGACAGTTTTTGTGTCAAGGTTAACGGTGAGATCTCCGGTAACAATAACCGATTGTGCATGTCCTTTTGAACGACGAACAACTGCATGGATACGTGCAATGAGCTCATCCTTATGAAAAGGCTTCGTCATATAGTCGTCTGCTCCAAAGCCAAAACCACGAACCTTATCTTCAATGGCATTCATACCAGAAAGGATTAGGACAGGAGTTTTTATTTTTGCCAACCTTAGAGTCCGCAAGACATCATACCCTGACATGTCAGGCAAATTCAGATCAAGCAAAATGATATCATAATCATAGAGTTTTCCTAAATCGATACCTTCTTCACCCAGATCAGTGATATAAACATTAAAGTTAGCCGACTTTAACATCAACTCAATGCTTTGAGTAACTGCTCTATCATCTTCAATTAATAATACGCGCATTTTAGATCCCTCACTTTGCTCCTTCACGAATCATAAGGAGCATTTCTATTTTATATCAGTTAGCAAAACCACTGTTATAAAAACAATTCATTAAATCAAACACTTATAACAAAGCGTTTATGAACATTTCAGTAGTACGCGTAACAATCACTACTAAATTCCCCACTATCCATGATAGTGGTTAACAAAATATTTTTATTTTTGAAAGAGGCTACAAAATTATTTTAGAAAAATCCTATATTTTTTAACATAATAAAAAAGGAGGGCTTTTTCTATAAACTTTAACTTAAAAAAAATTTGTAAAAGAGCTTTATAAATTACTTTTTTACAATTTCAGTGTTTATTTACTGAGCTTTAAACCTCTTCAGTTTATAATGGGGGAAAAGTTAAAGAAATAGTTATTGCTCTATTAAAGCAGATTGTATTTTCAGATGCTTTAATGAAAGGCAAAAATTATTATAATTTCAAGTTAATAGACTGTTTTTGTCGGATAGATATATAACTAAAAGATATTTATTGGGTGTGAATGCGAGTTTTGAGTTGGCGCAATCAAGGAGTAGTGAGTATGAAGCCACGAGAAAATATGGTGCGATTAAGGATGTTTCAAGTGCGTGGAAAGCGCCGTGAAATTACACAGCTTGAGATGATGATCGCAGAATTTGAACGAATGGTGTTAGAGTTGGAAGCACAGATTACTCATGAAGAACGTAAATCTGGAAACAATGATGTTCACCATTTTGCTTATTCTGCTTTTGCGCGTGCAGCGCGGCAAAGACGTGATAATCTGATCAATTCAATTCGTGATTTAGAACTTCAAAAAACAAATGCTGAAATTGCTCTCCATGAAGCTAATACAGAGCTGCAACGTGCACAGCTTTTGGAAGCACGAGAAAAGAAGATTGCTGCGGATGATAAGGATATTTTGATTCAATCTAATTCAATGGTTGGCTAATTTAATGGCTGGATGATAAAAGCAATTATTGAAAAATCCATTCTTTCAGGTTTATCTTTTGGGTATAGTATAAAACAGCCAAACTTTTACCAAGTTTGGCTGTTTTATAGATTGCTTTATGTTTTATTAATCAATGGCAACTTAATGCCTGTAGTGTTGAATCTTGGTCGTTCGTAATCCCGCTAAACCGTGTTCATCGATTAAACTTTGCCATGAAAGAAATTCTTCTACAGTCAAAGTATAACGGTGGCACGCTTCGTCAAGACTTAACAATCCACCTCTGACAGCCGCAACAACTTCAGCTTTGCGACGAATCACCCAGCGCCGTGTTGTTTGCGGCGGTAGGTCGGCAATTGTAAGCGGACTTCCATCTGGCCCAATAACATATTTCATTTGTGTTTTTATCAAGTTGGTCATTCGTATCCTCTACCTTTAGTCAAGGACTTGATTCGTTTATAGAGCATGAAATTTAAAAAAGAGCTAAAAGCGCTGAAAGAAAAAATTAATAAAGTGATTGGGTCTGTAAAAAGAAGCTCAAGTTGAAGTGTGTAGAAGAGATTCTTGCAATATTTTACTGGATTTTTCAAAAGAGAAAAAAGGATTTCTCCTAAACGATTACCATTATGCCTTATTTCCATCATTCTTTTTTTGTTTGCAGCAGCTCTTAAGAAAGTAATGCCTATGGTTGTGGAAAGGATAAAAAAATAATATAAAGACAATCAATCGTGTAAAAGTGCTAAAGAGCGTGCATCAGAATGTCAACATATGGGTAGCCATTAAACAGAGCATTAAATAGAGAATGAATACATGTTTTTAAACAGTCTTGATTTACCAGGGCAACCTGAGGATTCTCGCATTGTTGTTGCAATGTCGGGGGGGGGTTGATTCATCGGTTGTTGCAGGTCTTTTGAAAAAGGAAGGGTATAATGTTATTGGCATTACGTTGCAGCTTTATGATCATGGGGAAGCAACGCATCGGGTGGGGGCGTGTTGTGCAGGACAAGATATTGAGGATGCACGCCGCGTTGCAGAAACACTAGGAATACCGCATTATGTTCTTGATTATGAAAAGCGCTTTCGCGAAGCTGTTATTGATCCTTTTGCAGAAAGTTATGCTCATGGAGAGACCCCAGTACCATGTATTGCATGTAATCAAACGGTTAAGTTTGCTGATTTATTAGCAACGGCACGCGAATTGGGGGCAGATGCTTTGGCTACGGGACATTATATTCGTTCGCGTTCCCACGGAGCGCATCGAGCACTCTTTCGTCCTCTCGATAATGATCGTGATCAGAGTTATTTTCTCTTTGCAACGACACAAGAACAGATTGATTATTTGCGTTTTCCACTTGGTAACCTTCCAAAAGCCCGCGTTCGTGAAATGGCAGCAGAAATGGGCTTTGTGGTTGCCAATAAGCATGATAGTCAGGATATTTGTTTTGTTCCACAAGGAAAATATTCAGATGTTATCGCAAAACTGCGTCCAGAAGCAGCTAATCCTGGCGTTATTGTCCATATTGATGGAAAGATTTTAGGTAAACATTCGGGAATTGTTAATTATACGGTTGGTCAACGTCGTGGTATTGGGGTGTCAACGGGTGAAGCGCTTTATGTGGTTTATCTCGATGTGGAAAATGCACGTGTTATTGTTGGACCGCGTGAAATGTTAGAAACGCATAAGCTTTTTTTACGTGATGTGAATTGGCTTGGTGATGAGTCGTTAGATAATTTCCCTTCTCAAGGTATTGAGGTGGCTGTAAAGGTGCGTTCAACGCGTCCTCCTCATCTTGCGCGCTTACATTATAAAGAAGGTATTTTTTCCGTTGATTTATTGGAATGTGAAAATGGTGTGGCACCAGGGCAAGCTTGCGTTCTTTATGATGGAAATGGTCATGAGGCGCGTATTCTTGGGGGAGGATTTGTAACACATTCAGAACGTGCAGCCGATACTGAAATGATGTTGAAGCGCGTTTTATGCAATCTCGAAACAAAAGATTCTGTTTCCTCAGAACTAAAAACAACAGCTTTATAAAGCATAGTAAATTGATTTAATGATATCTTTTAACCTTAAACTTGAATGAGAGACTTCCGGAAGATTTTCTCATTGAAAGTTTGTTTTATGATTGAATCCATCAACATTATATCTTCTGCACGTCATAAGTGGGGTTAGGGTGTGGAAAGTGATGAAAAAAATGTAAAAATGTTTTTTATCAATGCTTTCAAAGGCTAGGGAACGGCAATATTATTGGAGACTGGTAGATAACACACAACATTAGGTATGTTCTATAACTTGAAGTGTTATCATCTTTAGTGGTCAAAGTTGGTAAAATGAGCAAGTGCAATACCTGAGGCTGTGGCAACATTAAGGCTGTCAAAACCGTCAGTCATGGGAATACGTAAGGTGTTTGATTGTTGTAGTATATGGGGTGGTAAGCCATCGCCTTCTGTTCCAAAAATAAGTGCCATTCTTTTGGTTTTGTTGGCTTGTTTGAGAGTGTGTGAGGCAGAAGGGGAGAGTGCATAAAGATGAAAGTTTTCATCGTTTAGAGCAGCTATAATGTCATCTATATCAGCGTTTTGCGTATAGGGTACTTTTAAAGCAGCACCGGCAGAAACTCTTATTGATTTGCGATAAAGTGGATCGCATGAGGTTTTGTCGACAATAATGCCATTACTGGCAAAGGCTGCTGCATTACGAAAAATTGATCCCATATTATCGTGATTCGAGATACCACATAAAACAAGAATCAAAGCTTTTTCTGGAAGATGTTGTAAAAAACTTTGTAAAGATGGCAGTATTTTGCGTTTACCAATACCCAGAATACCACGATGAACATGGAAGCCGGTGATATTATCCATAATTTTTTGTGGAACGCAATAAATGGGACATAGGGGCTGTGTTTTTTCTAAAAGCGGTAGAAGTCCAGAGAGACGGTTTGCTACGATAAGCAGTGAGATGGCAGAAAACTCTTTTGAGTGCAGTAATGCGGACAATGTTACTTTGCCTTCAGCAATAAATTGATGTTGCCGTCCAACAAGATCTTTTTCACGGATATTATGATAGGCTTTTAGGCGTGGATCATCTGTTTCATTGATTGTTGTGATATTCAAATGCATGCGAGATTTTTAGTGCTTTTTTCTTATGATTTCCAGATGTTAGAATTTTTTTTATTTTAAAAGAAGAGATAAAAAAATACTTTTTAAAACTTATGGTAGAATTTATGTTGACAATATGCAACCATAGGTATAATGTGAAAATACTGATACGGAATCATATATTTTTCTCGTATCGGGTGCAGTGTCTTGGGTCCCCGCTATTTCCCAAGTTCTGTATGCCCTTAATTTCTAAGGGAAAAGAATCTGGGTCCCCAATGCCCAGATTCTTTTTTTGAGGGTAATCATTGTTCTTCTTTTTATATCTAAATTTTTTAGTAAATCATATTTTAAAATCCAGTTGACCTGTAAGGTTACAGTAGAGTGCTAAGATATTTTTTCTAAGGTGCAAAGATGGCTTATAGATGGGTTATAATGCACATCATAAGACTAAAAAAATGCATGATTATGATAGATTTGAGCAAAAACAAGTTTTTCGTTTATGAGAAGTGAGATGGCTTTAAGTTATTCAGAAAACGATTAATAATGAAGGTTATGTGTTTGATTGCTCTTGGGAAAGCTCTTCTTTCTATTATTTTTCTCTTCTTTATTTATTGGTGCTGTTCGTGTAACTGAGCAGTTTTTACGATAATAATGGTGAGCTGAGGCGTTTATTGTATGATGAAGCTTCTGTAATATTGAGGAAAGATCGTCGTTATGCCAAAAGTATAATGATATGGTTGAAAATATTAGTTCCCTATTTCGTGAAGAAAAGGATGAGGTTCATGGATGTAAAAATCAATATACAAAGCTTAACTTTATACTCTATTTTTATTGCGTGTATTGTTTTTGCTTTGAAATATTGGGCATATCACATCACAGGTTCGGTTGCACTTTATTCTGATGCATTGGAATCAATCGTTAATATCCTTGCGTCATTGGCAGCATGGTGGGCTGTTAAAGTGAGTATGAAGCCAGCAGATCATGATCATCCCTTTGGGCATCATAAAGCGGAATATTTTTCCGCAATTCTTGAAGGGGTACTCATTATTATTGCGGCAATTGTTATTTTAAGAGAAGCATGGATAGCTCTTTCTACCGTTAAATTGTTGCAGAAACCTGGAATATGGCTTGTTATTCATCTTATTGCAACTGTCATAAACTGTATGTGGGGAATGGTTCTTATTTGGCAGGGAAAACTCCATCGCTCACCGGCTCTTAAAGCTGATGGAGTGCATTTTATAACAGATGTTTTTACGTCGCTTGCAATTTTAATTGGTTTGATTGCCGGTTTTGTCGGAGGATGGGGAGCTTTAGATCCAATTTTAGCGATAATCGTTGCCGTTAATATTCTCTTACAGGGCTGGAAGGTGATTAGAAATGCTGTTCAGGGATTAATGGATGTTGGCGTTGAATTGAATGAAAGCATGCGGATTCGGGAGCTGATTTCTGCAAATGCATCGGGTGCGCTTGAGGTCCATGATTTGCGGACGCGTGTTGCTGGGAGGGTTACTTTTATAGAGTTTCATTTGGTTGTGCCTGCTATAATGCAGGTAGGAGAAGCACATAAAATTTGTGATAAAATCGAAGCTGTTCTTCAAAAAGAATTTGATAATGTGCGTATTTCTATTCATGTCGAGCCTGAAGATGAGGCAAAATTGCCTCCTGGTACAACGGTGATCCCTTTTATATAAAAAGATTTTTTCAAATTGTCTGTTATGTTATAAGGGCTGTTTTTTATGATGGAGCGATTCATACCTCTCGAAAATACGATGATGCTCTTTTGTTGATTTTATTTTTGCATCAATCAAGTATACAAGGTTAAACAGAGTATTTAAGGCAAGATTTATTCTATTTCGTTAAAACACTGTCATTTAAGGTGTGGTGAGATAAGGCATATAAAATTTGATCTATTAAGTGTTTTTAGAGTATGGAGTAAATATTCAAAATAGGACTTACCGCTGTATTCTTTTGTAAGTGAATCTCATGAAATGATTAGCAGCTTAAATCCATTTAAGAAAACGGATTGTTTACAGACTGTTGGGATTAGATGTTTCGTTGCTTAGGGCGAAGAGGAGTGAAGCCTTCGTAATAAGTTTAATGAGATTTAATTATAAATTTTATATAAAAGTTATGAATAGGGTTTTAAAGTTTGTGATCATAGATTAATCATCATTATTGTTGCTAATAAATGTATTGTTTTATCGATACAATGGATTCTGTTTAGAGTGTTCTTTATTGCATGAAGGATGGGGACTCATTAAAGAATGAAAAAAAATAATGCTCATGTCTCTACTCTTTGAAGGATATTATTGTCGTTGCTGTAGAAAATCGCAAAGCTGAACTAAAGAATGATGCTAAAGATAGAAACTGGTTTTAATTGATGCTTTCATATTTTCATTCCAATCTGGCATCAAAATTTTACAAGGACTCGTACAGTACTGGTGCATCCTAATCATAAATATGCTTCTACATTAGAGCTATTTTAATTTGATAGACAATAACAAAAAACAAAGACTTTATTAGGAAAACAATGCTATAAAGTCAAAAATTTATATGCTCTAAATTAGAGAGGTAGATCGAATTTTTATAAAATACTTTATGAAACAACACCAAACATATCTGGCTTTACTTTTACTTATTTTACAAACGTTCGTTTGTGTCTTTTGCGTTATATTCGTAAAGATCAGATTAGCAGTAATCTAAAGATAACTCTTGGTTGAGAATATGAAAGGAAAGCGTGATACTATAGTAGACTTTTTTCTGTCTTTATCGTTCAACCAGTATAAAGTGATTATAAATCCGTGATTTCTCCAAAAATGATTTTGTCATACCTATAAACAAAGTTAGATCAAAACGACTTTTTTCTCTTAAAACTGTAAACAAATATATTGTATCCGTATAGCTTGAACGAAGTCAGATGTTTACCTGAATGACGACAGTATATATTTTAAGGATAGAGAAGATATTTCATATCACTATGATGTTATTCAAGAGCTCTTAAAACAATGATTCCTGGTGTTTTTTCAACATAATTCATAAAAGGAGAATCAACGACTTTTTCGTTTTCTTTTCGTGAAGAAGCATTTCTTAACATTGGCCCTTTATCTGTCATGATAAAGAAGCCCACATGTGTTACATCCAATCCAGCAAGTTTCGTATAAATACCAATGAAATCACCAGACTGTAAACGACCTATAACCTCCTCATTAATAAAGTTACTTGGAATATACGTTATTATGCGTTTCACAACTGGCAACCCAGGTAGATAGTTTCCACCATCAGCTTTTTTGTTGAGATATTTTTCTATTTTTACCGCATGGGGACTTATTTCAGCGGTAATATCAGTGGCGAGTTTATATTCTCTATAAGCCCAATCTGTAAAAAAATGTTTCCGATTTAAAAAATGAACATTACCGTTAATATAACGTGTTTTTATGACGTTATTTATGAATTCTGTTTGGGATGTTGATTTGCGCAATGCTTCAACATAATCCAGATAAGTGAAGCAATCTAAGCCTCTAAAGTCAATAATCAGTTTTTCTGGTGTATTTTCTGAGCCATGTAACATATTTGCTTGGTAAGGTGTCCCTAAAAAAGCTTCAGAAAGAAAGTCAATTAGTGCCCCTTTTTCCTGATAATTTGTTTCTGAACGTTTTTTGAGAAGAGCATTTAATTTATTTAGAGTATAGGGATCTAGGTTTACGTTGGTTGTTTGTTGTGTTTTTATTTTATTTTCTAAAATACTCTCTTGTGAATCAGAATCCTGAACATCACATCCTGTTACCAACATTAATATGAAAATTAATAGAGATATTTTTCGCATTTTATACACCATTTTTGAATTAAAAATTCATGACGAACTATTTCTAAAAGTGCTATTTTTTTAATGCTTATCATGATCATCGTTAGATTTAATGGTAGCATACAATCATTAAGAGTATCAATGAATATAAAGATAAAATAAGGTTCCACAAATTGCAAACGATATGAATCTTTTCTAAGATTATAGAATTAAAGAACTTTTCTCTATAATATACTTATTTTTCAATCAAAATTATTGTCAAATAAATATTTTTAAAAATATGATGAGCTTTTTATGTTGTTAAGCTATTCGGGTGTTGCTGCTTTAACTTTATAGCATATTCTGAGGGTAAGAAAATTTTTTAAGAGCTTATCTTTTAAAAGGTTTCAATTACTATAGGATATCTAATGTATCCAATGGAATTGAGATTCCTGAAAACGGTGGGATGAGAGGGGGAAATGATGTCTGATAAAATTCATCATAATGTCTCTAAAACTATTGGAAATACTCTGTGTTTCATGAAATTTTGTTCATGAGTTTGTCGCACAAATATTTTTTTCGTATAATGCAAAAAAATTTTATTCTTTGACAATGAGATAGCAATTAAAGATATAACAATTAAAACGTAATTTTATAGTTTTATCTTGACTCTTATTTAAATTTTTACTTTGTTATTATTTTGTATGTGAAAAGTATAGGGTATAGAATACTTTTAAAAGGAAACGGGAGTTAAAAGAGAGCGGGGGAGTCATTGTATGCGTAAAATAGTGTGTATGTTATGCAAGACCAAATGCTCAATCCGAAATTTGTTCAGCGTGGGCTCATTTTAGTGTTCATCACTTTATTGTTAGATATTCTTTGTATTGCGATCATTTGTCCTGTTTTGCCTGAATATTTTTCTCAATTAACTGGAAAAGAGGTCAGTACATCTTTTGTAGAAAGAGGAAAATTACTTGCAGCTTATTCAGTGATGCAGTTTTTGTTTGCTCCTGTTATTGGCAATCTCTCTGATCGTTATGGTCGTCGTCCTATTTTGCTTCTCTCTATTATCTGCTTTGCTCTTGATAATCTCATATGTGCTATAGCATGGAGCTATTCTATGTTATTTATCGGGCGTCTTTTGTCAGGGATAAGTGGCGCTAGTTTTGCAACTTGTACAGCTTATCTTGCGGATATATCCGATGATAAAACCCGTACACGCAATTTTGGTTTGTTAGGCATTGCATCCGCATTGGGGTTTATTTTAGGATCGTTTATTGGTGGTTTTTTAGGTCAGTTTGGTCCGCGTATTCCGTTTTATTTTGCTGCTGGTTTTTCTCTCATTAATTTTATTTTTTCTTGGGTTATGCTTCCAGAAACCCTTTCTTTATGGAATAGGCGCTTTTTTGATATTAAGCGGGCAAATCCCTTAGGTGCTTTTTGGCATCTGAAACAATACCCGATGGTTCTTTGGGTGTTATTGGTCTTTTTTCTTTATTGGTTTGCGGAATCTGTATGGTTAAGCATTTGGGCTTTCATTGCAAAAGAACGCTATGATTGGAGTTCTTTTTCTATTGGACTCTCCTATAGTGTTTTTGGGATAGGGCAATTTATTGTAGTCGCTCTCATTTTGCCTTATTTTTCTAAACGATGGAGTGATTGGCATATTGTTATAGTGGGGCTTTTGTTTGCCTCTGTTGCTATGCTGGGCTATACATTCGCGACGCAGGGGTGGATGGTATATATGGTTTGTGTGTGTACTATGCTTGAGTATCTTGTTCATGCACCTATACGTGCTATTGCTTCAGCGCAGGTACCGACAAATGTACAAGGAGAACTGCAAGGAGCGATGACATCTGTTATTTCGTTGAGTTTAACATTTGGTTCTGTTTTTTATGTGTTTCTTTTTGAATGTTTTACAGATAAAAATGCATTGTTTTATTTTTCTGGTGCTCCTTTTGTTGGAGGCTTTTTTCTTCTTGTTGTTGCGACAGTTATTTTTGTCTTGCGGGTACGTTAATTTGTTTAGAGAGGCCGGTACGTACTATTTTGCTAGAGAATGCACAAGATAAACAAAATGTATCATTTTATAGGCAGAAAGTTTTTTGTGATATTTGTTTAACAAAGTGTTATATAAAATATCGATATATCCTTCTCATTTAGTGAAAATAATTTTTTTATTTTGTGATATTGTTTGTATAGGGGAGTCCGTATTTTTTCTATTGCTTGCAAATTAATATCCAGTGTTAATGTAGCAGCATATTGAAAACAAAGATTAAAACGTATCTGAGTTAGATGTATCAGTATTGTATGAACAATTCCAAATTTTATATGGCAAATTGGAAGTAAAATATTGCTTATATTTGTTGGCATAACTTCTGAAATCGAAAGAAAACCTCATTTTGGAAGAATATAAAGTTGTAAAATTGAAAAAATGTTTTCTGTTTTGCGATTACTTTTTTATTCGACTTTACAGTTTTCAAAACCATCTACGGCAATATCTTTTAAAAAGTAGAGATTTGTTGCATTGTCTCACACTTTAATTTTTTTATTCTTTAGGAGGAATTATGTTTCTCATGCACAATAGAATGCTTAAAATTGTACTGTGAATCAAATACTTATTTGAAGGTTAGGCACTTTACTCTTTTTAAAGATGATTTTTATCGACCCACTTATCTTGCTTGGGGGGAGAAGCCAATGATTTTGATGGATACGACCTTAAGAGAAGAGGAATGAGAAAAATTTAAGCTATTCAGAGCGCTCTTTTTAGTTTCAGAATGATAAATAAGAATATTTATTCAATAAGTTGTAGGTATAAGAATAATATAATTGTGCGTAGGAAGATGATATAATTTAAAGGAGAGAAGCTAAAAGGTGAGGCTTTTTATTTTAAGATATTTTTTTATAATTCATAATGAGATCACTAAAATGCTGAAAGAGGTAGTGGCTATCTTGTGGTCCCGGAGAAGCTTCAGGGTGATATTGAACAGAAAAAACAGGTTTTCCAATGATTCGAATACCACAGTTTGAGCCATCAAAGAGAGAAATATGTGTTTCTTGAACATGTTGTGGTAAAGAGGCAGAATCTACGGCAAAACCGTGATTCATCGATACAATCTCAATTTTTCCAGTGTTAAGGTCTTTAACTGGGTGGTTGGCACCATGATGTCCTTGGTGCATTTTCACGGTCTTTGCACCAACCGTAAGAGCGAGAAGTTGATGACCAAGACATATTCCAAAAATTGGTAAATTATGATCAATTAATGTTTTGATTGTTGGAATGGCATATTGAGCCGTAGCTGCGGGGTCTCCTGGTCCATTAGAAAGAAAAACGCCATCAGGGTTCATTGCCAGAATTTCTTTTGCAGTTGTGTGGGCAGGCACAACAGTAATGCGGGCTTTTTGTGTTGCCATAAGGCGAAGAATATTACGTTTAATACCGTAGTCAATTGCAATGATATGAAGATTGTGCACATTGTTTGTACCGTATCCTTTATTCCAACTCCATGGTTTTTCATCCCATTGCATTGATGATTGAGATGTCACATCTTTCGTAAGGTCAAGATTGACGAGACCGTGCCATTTTTGCGCACGTTTCTTTAAAGAAGGAATATCAAAATTTCCATTAGCATCATGTGCAATGACAGCATTTTGTGCACCTTTTTCACGAATAAGAATTGTGAGTGCACGTGTATCAATACCACAAAGTGCAATAATTTTACGCGTTTTAAGCCATTGATGAAGATTTTCATTGGCACGATAATTTGAAGGATTTGTAATATCTGCCTTGAAAATAGCGCCAACAGCACCATGACAATTGAGAGGAGAGAGATCTTCAATATCTTCGCTATTTGCCCCTACATTTCCTATATGAGGAAAAGTAAAATTAACGATTTGTTGTGTGTATGACGGGTCTGTGAGGATTTCTTCATAGCCTGTGATGGCGGTGTTAAAACACACTTCAGCTTCAGCGATACCTGTAGCACCTGCTCCTTTGCCTTCAATAACTGTTCCATCTGCTAAGACTAAGAGGGCTGTAGTTTTTTTGATACTCCAAGGGTGGCTGGGTGAAGTCGCTTGTATCATATTATGTATCCACAATTTATTCTCTGAAAGGTATAATGATCAACTTTACACAAAAATCATACCTTTAGCAGATGCTGTGTATATTATTCTGGTAACGTTTTGCTTGAAGTAGGCAGTATAAGTACATTCCATGAAGAGGTAAAGTCTTGTTTTAGCTTTTCGAAGATCGAGTCCTTAATTATTTTTTTATCCTCCATTGCAAGATGGATAAAGATTGGTTAAAAGGCATCTTCTTCTTGAACAAAATTGGATAAATTTATGTTGCGTAACCAGATTGATGGGGCTCTTAGGGCTGCTTTGAAAGCGCAAGATAGTGCGCGTCTTGCTACACTTCGTTTAATGAATGCTGCAGTTAGGGATCGTGATATTCTTTATTATGATGAAGGGAAGCTAGAAGTGGATGATCAGCAGATACAGTCTGTTTTCACTAAAATGCTTCAACAGCGTGAAGAATTGATACGAGTCTATAAAGAGTCTGGTTGCTTGGAATTGGCAGAGAGAGGACAAGCAGAAATAGAAGTTATTCGTGAATTTCTTCCCTATCAACTTAAGGAGATGGAAGTAGAACAGGTTCTTTGTGAAGCTTTGGCACAAACAAAGGCAGAAAAATTACGCGATATCGGTAAGGTGATGGCATGGCTTAAGGAACGGTATGCGGGGCAAATGAATTTTTCTAAAGTGTGCAATAGTCTTCGTAAGAAATTGCAATAGATCTTAATTCAAGGGGATTGGAAAATATTTTTTATTGTGCGTCGCCTTTGTAAGTCAGTAGGATGTTGATAAATTTCATTTATTTGTACACACATACTATTATAAAAAAATAACTTTTTGATATCAACGAAACTTTTTGGGCTCTCATAGAGCAATGAAACATCTTTTATGTATTATATTTTCTGTTTTTCAAAGCTGTTAGACCATTAAAAAACAAAAGTATTATAGAGTTTTTACTTTTTTAAAAAGATCTATTGTCAGCACTGTTAAAAATTTTAAAATAGGATGATTAAGCTAATTGATACAGATTTCCAATTTTGGGGAGTGTATTATTGTCTTTTTTGCTGTTTCAAAGTATTTTTTTGATAAAGAGTTTCCCGTATTTTAGAGTGGTGATTATTCAGCAAGAAATTTAAATATAGATGGTTTTATCAATATGGTGTGTATCTTTTTAATTCAAGTGCTGGTTTTAATGATAAGAAAATCAGAACTTTAAAACGTTTTTTCTAGGGGAGACATTTTTAAGCTGAGTTTATGAAATAAAAAGATCTTTTGAAAAGAAGTCTTTGTTTGTAATGTGTTCTTGAGATGATTTTGAAATTCTTTTCTTTGATTAAATCCCTTATAAGCTATATGAAATCTATAAGTTATGCAGAATAAAATGAGTAACCTCTATTTGTGGGGATACAGTGGTGAATCTGTTAAAAATAGTTCAGTTAGCAACAATGGCTTACCCGTTAACCGCAAACGGGAACGGCGTGCCCATAGCGCATCTTGTTGACCAATATGAATGTAATCGCGGGTTAATTTGTCATTGTTAAATAAATAATGTCCTAGAGGTACAGTTCCCAAATGCATTAAGGCTTGATTGTGTAGGAGGGTTTCTTGTGGAATTACAGTGCGTCCAAGGAGCCAAGGTTTATTATCTCCCATTAATATGACTTCGCGTAGCCAATAACGCGCATTTTCGGGGAGATGCTCTGCTTCTTCTGTTAATTTATCTCGCGTAATAAAACATTCGCGTTGTGGTTGAACTTGGAGGCAGGTACAATATTTCTTTAATCGAAGCGTCATTGAGCCCGATTCCATGAGCCAATCGTGAACATTTTCTGGTATTGGAGGATTTTGATCAGAAAACCACTTTAGAGGTGGTAAGATGGAATCTTCAAGATCAGACATCGTTTTACTCCACAGCTAAAGTCTTATTCCATATGTTATGTTGGGTTAAATAGATAGCTCTATTGTAATACAAGGAGTATAAAAGCAGCAAGATTTTAACAGGAAGATATCAAAGGGAAAATCGAAAGCAAAGGTCTTTAAAAGAAGATATGCAGGAAGTATATATTATAGGATTATTTTCATTTAAAAAAGCAAAATAAAGTATTATTTTTTGTCCAAGGCACTTTCACAATGCGTTACGGAAATTTCTTTATCGCATGAGAGCAATGGGAAAAATGTTTCGTGCTTTAAAATTCGTTTGTAACGCATATAAAGAAGAGCTAAAAATTCATCTATGCAAGATGATATAAAGAGGAAGTTTTAAGAGGAACAAAACTTTATTTTATACTTTAGAAAGTGAAGAGATATTCAAAACTTTTGAATTGAGATGTAAAGGAGATCGTATTCTTTATAATCAAGAAATTTATATTAATGAATATACTTTTTAAAACGTTTAAATATATTATATTATTAAAATTATGAAGTATTAATTTATATTACAGAGTATGTAGTAATTTTATAATAAAGTTTGCATTAATATTATTCATATTTATTTATATATTTTTATTATTAAAAATAAATTAAAAAAACACATCATAATTTAAGTTTTATATTTATTTTATATACTATTTTATTTCACATATTAGGAAAAAATTATTTATCATTTTGTTCTTGCCGTCTCTCTTTATTTCTTAAGATGCAAAAAAGCTCTTCGAGTTTTCTTGGTAAAAAGGGTATTGTTGATAGAGTGTAAGCTATTAAGCATTATACGGTAGAATCTTTAATCATCGTTAGTGATTTTTGTAACCTTATGGGTTGTTATTACAGTGAGATAAGCTGGATTTGCGCACGTGGTACAAAAATCAGTTCGTATTTCGTTAAAGTAACGCAACATATCTCTCCTGATATGCGTAAGTTTATATAGGTATGAAATGGTGCGTTATAAAGTTCTTTACTGCATTTCGTTTTATAATACGGTGATGGTGTATGCCCAAAATTGCAGCTTAAGCATCTCACCATCATATCAAAATTGGTAACAACAAGTTACAGGGGAATATTTTAAACTCTGCTCGTTGTTTCCTAGTTTTGTATTGAATCCCAAAAGGTGTAAAAAATAAATACTCTATGATCGAATTTTTTGTCCTATCCATATAAGAATACAGGCTCCTATAAAACCTGAAATAAGATAGCCAAGCCAACCAGCAAAACTTACACCTAAAAGACTAAAAAGAAAGCTTGCTAGCGCAGCGCCAATAATCCCTAAGATAATATTTAACAATATTCCTGTTTGGCTTTTCATAATATACTGTGCAGCCCAACCGGCAATCCCGCCGATAATAATAGCTGCAATCCAACCTATGTTTGCATTTTCCATGATACCCTCCTTTGCCTGAATTTAAATTGTAACTAGAGTAAACTTTGTAAAAATCAAGGTTTATTCCTTTTTTACCCAGTGGAAAGGATATTTCTGTTAGAGATTTTACTTGTTAATTTCCTTTATATTAAAATAATAATCACATTTATATTATATATAATAATTAATAAGTATAAATTATATAATACATTTTAATTTATAAACAAATTAATTAATTGAGAAATATGAATAAAAGAAGAAAATATTAGTGAAAATGTTTTAAGAACTCATAAAGTGTATTTATAAGCTTTTTAAGCTCTCTCTTACATTTAAAAAACAATTGTGATTAAAGTAATAAGTAAAATGGATATTTAAAAATTTGGAGCTTGCCAATTGATATCAATGATTTTTGAAATGAAAACTGTTTCGTTGACACGTTATAGCATGGCTGTATAGGTTGAACCTCTACCAATCTTCATATAAACGTTGCATTTTTGTGGGGTTTTGTATTCCTTATAGAGTATTTCTGTTTCGTTGCTACTGTGAAGCGGTTTCCTTTTTACAAGGCGGTTTAAGTTAGAACTATCATACTCTTGACCTATTCTTTATGTGTTTAACAGTTTTGGCTTTGAGATGGTTAGGCATTTTTACGTCTTTCTTCAAGAGTTCTATTCTACATGCTGCTTTGTTTGTAATGTGCAAGCAAATGACTTTGAGCAATTCATCATGAATAGATTTTAAATGAAAGAAACTTACGATGAAGAAAGCTCATTTAAATTGTCGAATAATAAGATATTTTGATTAAATCAATATCTTGACCATATTCAAAATTGAATAATCGATGTGATGTGTGTTTTATTCAAGTTATTTGAAAAGTTAAGTTTTTTCTGCTTGTTCTTCAGCAGGGTTGCGTAGACGAGAACTTTGAAGAAGTCCCTGTTCTTCTAAAATGGGGTAGATCATTGAGGTCAAAAGAGAGTTGATTTGTTTGAGGTCGCGCACAGTGTCGAGATGAAGACTGGATGATTCTACATTTTTGAGATCCCCTTCACGCAGACGTTTAAAATGTTTTAAACTCATCTCTTTTTCTAAGTTTCGTAGTTGATCTTTTTTTTGTACCAATAGGTGTGCAGTGTGTGTATCACGTGAGACGAGAACGTTAAATGCTATATGCGCGTTGGCTAGTACAATGGCGTGGAAACGAAGGAGGTCACTCCAGCCCTCGCTGCTGAACTGTAAACCTTTTTGTTGTTTCTTTTTAACCAGCATCAACATATTATGAATAATGATATCGCCTGCTTGGTCTAATTTTATACAGGCGCCTAGAAGTTCTTGCGTTTGAAGAGCTTCTTCGTCAGATAATTTTTGTCCCGCTAATCGGGCAAGATAAAGTTTGATGGCGATATGTTTTTTGTCCAATATGGTGTTGAGTTGGTTGAGTTCACGAATAATATTGGGATCAGGCTTTTCATAAAGTCCCATAATTTTTTCTAGCATGATGTCTACAAGATCACAAATATGAATGACTTCACGCATGACATTCGAGAGGGCGAGAGTTGGGCGATCAAGAACACTGTCATCAAGAGCTGTTTGATCAGATAAATTGAGCCTTTTGTCGGCTTGCATTTTTTTTGCACTTATATTCACGATCTGAGTGGTTAATTTTAAAACCCATTTTGAAAGCGGTATTCCAGCAAGGAGAATGAAAACATTAAAAATGATATGGGCGTTGATCACTTGAGTAGGGGCGTTATTGCCAAGCCATGTGATGGGAGGGTGAAAGGAGAGAAATAAGATAAGTATAAGGATTGACCCTGCCCCACGCATGAGTAAATTTCCTAAGGGAACGAGGCGGGTATTAGGAGAGGCGTTGCGCGTTAAAAGTGGTGCTATAAGAGAAGAGCCAAAGTTGACACCAAGAACCATGACAACACAGAGTTGCGTATGGATAAGATCGTAGTTGGCAAAATTGACCAGCAAAATGATTCCTGCAATGGACGAATGTAAGAGGTAGGTTAAGCCAGCAGCCAACAAAAAAGTGGAAATAGGATCGGTTGAAAGATAACGAATGATGCTAGGCAAAATTTCGCTTTCACGTAAAGGTTCTGTCGCGGTACTTATCATCTCTAAAGATAAAATCAAAAGACCAATACCGATGACAATACGTCCTATTTGACGCCATTCACGTTTTTCTGTTGTCATGAAGATACAAGTGCCAATTAAAAGACACAAGGGTACAACAAGAGTGAGGTCATAGGTGAGAATTTTTACAACGATTGCTGATCCTAATTCTCCTCCACGTACAGCCATAAGTCCTGCTACTCCAGAGACAAAACCAGATTCAACGAAAGAGCCAACGAGGAGTGTTATTGCTGTAGAGCTTTGTAAAATCATTGCTGTAAAAAGCCCAAAACTTACGGCAAACAATGGTTTTGAAACGACGTGGCACATTTTATATTTAAGTCTGTCACCATAGGCGCGTTCAACTCCTGTGCGCACCATGCGTGTGGCCCAGAGAAGTAAAGAAATAGCGCCGGCAAGATGAAGGAGTACCAATGAACCATTCATGATACTTTATTCTTTCTTTGTTGTTGTGAATGTGGTTGCCTCAAATTAATAAATTGAAGTTTATTGTTTTTATTTCACTTTTGCTTTTAATACTTGATTAAAATCATAACCGCTTGGATTTTGAAAAACTTTTAGACCGAAACAGGGTAGAATGGAATAGAGGTGATCAAAGATATCGCCTTGAATTTGTTCATAGTCGATCCAAACGGTGGTGTTCGTAAAGCAATAGATTTCTAAGGGTAAACCATTTTCTGTAGGAGGTAATTGTCGTGCCATATAGGTCATATTAGGGTTGATGTTTAGATGCTGTTGTAGATAAGCAAAAACATAAGCACGAAAAGTTCCAATGTTGGTTAAACGGCGCGTATTGGCTAAGATATCATGATTTTTATCTAATTGAGCATTCCATTGATCAATTTCTGCTACTTTTTGCGTGAAATAATTTTCTAATAAATTAAATCGGGAAAGATATTTTTGTTCTTCTTTTGTGAGAAAATGGATACTTGATTGATCAATAAAAAGAGAGCGTTTGATGCGTCTTCCACCCGATTCTTGCATTCCACGCCAATTTTTAAAAGGGTCGGTCACAAGTTTACGGATAGGAACTGAGGTGATGGTGTTGTCGAAATTTTGAACTTTAACAGTATGCAAGGCAATTTCAATAACATCACCATCGGCACCGAGATTGGGGATTTCAATCCAATCCCCAACACGAACCATATCAGTGGATGAAATTTGAATACCGGCAACGAGAGAAAGAAGCGTATCTTGAAAAATTAACATGAGAACCGCGGCCATTGCACCAAGACCGGAGAAGAGAATAAGAGGGGAGCGGTCAATCAATGTAGCGACCATTAAAATTGTTGCAACAGCAAAAAGTGCAATTTTAGCAATTTGAATATAACCTTTTATTGGTTTTAGTCGTGCTGTTGGTCGTTGTTCGTAAAGGATGTTAATGACATTGAGACAGGAAGAAATTGTCAGGACGACAAAGAAGATAATGAAGGCGTTGGCAACATTACCGATGACAGTGCTAAATGCATCGGGCAATGTTGAGATAAAATTAACACCAATTGAAAGAATAAAAGCTGAAATGATATCCGCTATGTATTGAATAGCATTATTAATATCGATCGTTGTATTTTGGGGGAGAAAAGAAGAGAGTTTTTTTGCTCCGTGAATAAGTAATTTTCGTCCTAGAAAGTTCACTAAAAGGGCAGCTATAGTAAGAATAACAAGCCAAGAAATAGCCTCTAACCACGGATATTGAGCAATAAATTCGATCACTTTTTATTCTCCATTTCTAAAAATATATGCAGTTGAGGGGTTAAAATTTTACAACTGCTTAAGAGGAAGTATTGGAATTATGCTCTAAAGTCGTTAAATATGCAAAAAAGAATTTTCAAACTCTGTGAGAGATAATGCGTTTTCCGCCCGATTTCCTTAATGAACTGCGTACGAGACTCCCAATTTCAACAGTGATTGGTCAACGGGTGGATTTTGATCCTCGAAAAAGTAAGCCTTCACGGGGAGACTTTTGGTGTTGTTGTCCATTTCATGGTGAAAAAACGCCAAGTTTTCATTGTGATGATCATAAAGGGCGCTATTATTGTTTTGGTTGTGGTGTAAGTGGAGATATTTTTACCTTTTTGTGTGAGCTTGATGGACTGCACTTTTCAGAAAGTGTAGAGCGTTTGGCTGATTTTGCGGGAATGAAACTCCCTATTTTGGATTCACAAAGTCATAAACGTCAACTGGAAAAAGCTGACCTTTATGATGTGATGAAAATTGCCACAGATTTTTTTCAATATAATTTACGCGATAAAGGAGGTATGCAAGCACGTTGTTATCTGGATGCACGTGGTGTTACACCAGAGCTTGTAGAGCGTTTCCGCATTGGTTTTGCACCGGTAAGGCGTACAGCTTTGAAAGAAGCTTTGAGTGCACGGGGCATTTCAATAAAGCAAATGGAAGAATGTGGGCTTCTCTCAGTGCATGAGGAGAGCGCGGATTCTTATGACCGATTTAGAAATCGCATTATGTTTCCTATCGAAGATTTGCGCGGACGTGTGGTGGCTTTCGGAGGGCGTGCATTAGAGAAAGAGACACGAGCAAAATATCTCAATAGCCCTGAAACAGTGCTGTTTCATAAAGGAAATATACTTTATAACGCGGCAGCAGCTCGCAAAAATAGTCGCTTTGTTGGCGATGAAAAAATTCATTCACTCCTTGTTGTTGAGGGGTATATGGATGTCATTGCATTGACTAAAGCTGGTTTTGAAGGAGTTGTAGCGCCCTTAGGGACAGCATTAACGGAAGCGCAAATTGAGCTTTTATGGCAGATGGGGAAGGAGCCTATTTTGTGTTTTGATGGTGATGATGCTGGTTTAAAAGCTGCTTTTCGTGTTGCTGATCGTGTGTTGCCTCTTTTAAAGGCTGGGGTTTGTGTACGCTTTGTTTTGTTGCCACAAGGGAAAGATCCTGATGAAATTGTTTGTGCTGGTGGAGCACAGCTTTTTTCTTCTTTTTTGCAAAAAGCTATTCCTTTGAGTGAGCTTTTATGGTGGCGTTCTACCTATGGAAAGCATTTTGAAATTCCAGAGGCACGAGCAGCGCTAGAAAAACAACTAAAACAACAAATTTTTACGATTAAGGATGAAGATGTCCGTCGTTATTATTTGCAAGATGTAAAAAAACGCCTTTTTGATTTTTTTCGTCCCTCTTTTTCAAAAAAAAGGGGGGAAGGGCGATATGGTCAATCTTCACCAAATAGGACCTTTAAAGATCAAACCTTTTCTCTGTTAGAAAATTCTGAAATAGTACGAAATTCTTCGCAATCTATCCCTTTGCGTGAAGCAGTGATTTTACTTACTTTAGCTTACTATCCTGAGTTGTGGTATGAAAATTTTGAAATTCTTTCTGAGTTAGAATTAAAAAATACTCAATTGATAATTTTTCATCAAGCTATGTTGGAAATTCTTGGGGACCAACAGCTTCATGATAAAGAGACGATGGTTGCGTTCTTAGAAAAAAGAGGGCAAAAGGCTCTGTTAGAGCGTATGAAACATCTTGTGCAAAATATTGGTATGCGTATTATTCTTGGTGGAGCCCCTATAGAAGATGCGCGTGCTATATTAAAACAAGCTGTCTACTTGCATCTTCAAGAACACCACCTACATAAGAGGTTACAGGATATTGAAGAGCAACTTGTAGAAAATCCTAAGAGTGAGGTTTTTGATCTGCTTCGTGAGGTAAAAAATGAGCTGGAGCAGATGCAGGCAACAGAAGCGTTAATTGAAGGATTTGGAAGTTGGTTGGATGAAAAAATAGACGGGAATACACAAGATACGATAAAATGATTCGCTTTTTTAATGCGAATCAGTCACTTAAATTTTAGATGAGGAAGTTTATGTGGAGTGACATTTTTATAAAGATGACAATTAAATTTTAGGAAAAGCGGGTAAATTTTAGGAAAAGCGGGAAATTGGTTCTTACGATAGGGTGCAGAGATTATCTCAGAAGGGCTGAGAGGTGTCGGGGAAACTTCTGGAGTTTTCCCGCGTTTTTGTCTGGGTATCAAGTTTGTCTGGATGTCAGGGCGTATACAAAATGTATTCTTTCCAATGGTAATCTCTTAACAGGAAGTATATATGAGTAACTATTGGTAGATTTTAGTGAGAACAAAAAAACTGGTCACATGGAAACTATGGTTACATAGAAACTGTGAAGTGATCGAGTGGAGTTATGGTATGGCAACAAAGGTTAAACAGAAAGATAATGCAGAAGTAACAAACCAAGCGAGTTTGGATAGTCCTCTTCTTGATTTTTCTGATGATGCCATCAAGAAAATGATTAAACTTGCCAAAAAAAATGGTTACGTAACAATGGATGAACTCAATGCAGTTCTTCCTTCTGACGAGGTTACATCCGAACAAATTGAAGATATCTTGGCGATGTTCTCTGAGATGGGGGTTAATGTTGTGGATGATGAGGATGAAGTTGAGTCTGAAAATTATGAAGAAGAAGTTACGGTAGAGGGGGGTGATTTAGTAGAAGCCTCTAGCCACGCAATTGCAACGGCAACGAATAAACGCGAAGTAACAGATCGTACGGATGATCCGGTGCGTATGTATTTGCGTGAGATGGGAGCTGTTGAGCTTCTTTCGCGGGAAGGCGAAATTGCCATTGCTAAGCGTATTGAAGCAGGGCGTGAGACAATGATTGCGGGACTTTGTGAGAGTCCTTTGACTTTTCAGGCTCTTATTATCTGGCGTGACGAGTTAAAAGAGCAGCGTATTCTTCTTCGTGAAATTATTGATCTTGAAACGACTTATGCTGGTCCAGAAGCAAAGCAGGCTCCTGTTATTGAGCGAAGTGAAGTTGATAAGACCGTAGAAGAAAAAATGTCTTCTGGTATACGTAATATGGGGGAGAGCGCAGGAGAGAGAAACATTGAAGACGATGATGAGGAGGACGAGGACGATGTTAACTTATCGCTTGCTGCAATGGAAAATGAACTTTGTCCTCAAGTTATGGAAACATTGGATTTTATTGCTCAAACCTATGTAAAATTACGAAAATTACAAGATCAGCATGTTGAAAGCAGTTTGGCAGAGCGTAAAGAGGGGGGCCTTACATCTTCTCAGAAGAAGAAATATATTCAATTAAAGGGTGAGTTGATTCAAGCAGTAAAATCTCTTTCTTTAAACCAAAATCGTATCGAAGCTTTGGTTGAACAGCTTTATGACATCAATAAGAGATTGATTCATAATGAAGGTAAGCTGAAACGGATTGCCAATAGCTATGGCATTGGCCATGAGGACTTTTTAAAAGAATACCAAGGGCGTGAATTGGACGCAGATTGGATGAATTATATTGCTGCTTTGCCTACACCTGGTTGGAAAGAATTTTCGATGCGGGAAGCAAAAGAAATCCAAAAACTGCGAAGTGAGATACAAAATCTTGCGCAAGAAACGGCTATTTCGATTGGTGAATTTCGTCGGATTGTTATGCAGGTGCAGAAAGGTGAACGCGAATCAACAATTGCAAAAAAAGAGATGGTAGAATCTAATTTGCGTCTTGTCATTTCAATTGCAAAAAAATACACCAATCGTGGTTTGCAGTTTCTTGATCTTATTCAAGAGGGCAATATCGGTTTGATGAAGGCTGTGGATAAGTTTGAATATCGGCGCGGCTACAAATTTTCAACTTATGCAACATGGTGGATTCGTCAAGCTATTACACGTTCAATTGCTGATCAGGCACGTACAATTCGTATTCCTGTTCATATGATTGAAACAATTAATAAAATTGTTCGTACCTCGCGTCAGATTCTCCATGAAATTGGACGAGAACCAACACCAGAAGAATTATCTAGCAAGCTTTCTATGCCGTTAGAAAAAGTACGAAAAGTTCTTAAAATTGCAAAAGAACCTATTTCTCTCGAAACGCCTGTTGGTGATGAAGATGATTCCCATTTGGGTGATTTTATTGAGGATAGGAATGCGTTATTACCAATTGATGCTGCTATCCAAGCTAATCTGCGAGATACGACAACACGCGTTCTTGCTTCATTAACACCGCGAGAAGAACGTGTTTTGCGGATGCGTTTTGGAATAGGGATGAATACAGATCACACGTTGGAAGAAGTAGGACAACAATTTTCAGTTACAAGAGAGCGTATTCGTCAGATTGAAGCAAAGGCACTTCGTAAATTGAAACATCCTAGCCGTTCACGAAAATTGCGCAGTTTTCTCGATTCTTAAATAAAGGAATTCGTGTGCATTTTAATAACTTCCTCCTTCTTCTTAATGAAGGGGGGGAGGTGCTTCATGTTGTACTTGGATACTTTCTTGAGAAAAACATAGGAAGAATTTGAACAATCTAGAAAGTTTACGATGTTTAATGTTTTTCTTAGCTTTGGGGCTTTATACTTCTCTGTCTCAAAAGAATAGATATAGGGCAAAGGGTGGTTATGGAGTAGAGAGTAGGGGGCTTTCAAGAAATGAACGATAAAAACATTACCTTGCGTATAGCGCGGCTCGTTTTTAAGAAATGAGATCTGTTAGGAATAAACTTATATTGCAACATACGAACTTTTTGATGAAAAATGTATGTTCTTTGCGGAATTTTTCTATCATTTTAGGTGACGCATTTTATTCTTCGTTAAGTTTACAAAGAGATGTTTCAATAGGTTATGTTCATTTATATGCGCTATTTTTGAATATTCTCTTTTTATTCAGATAGCTTTTAAGAACATGGTTTAAAGTATACATTGAGTTGAATCTTTTTAAGAGACAGAAATAGATAAAATTATAGAAATTAAACGTTTCATTTTTTATAGATCGTCTTAATTAAAAAAGGTGTGTCTGAGTTTATGAGTGGAGAACTTCCCTTTTGGAAAGTAAAAAAATTAGAAGAGATTTCCATTTCTGAGTGGGAGAGCCTTTGTGATGGCTGTGGCCGTTGTTGTCTCCATAAAGTTGAGGACGATGATACGGGTGACCTTTATGCAACCAGTATTGCTTGTCGTCTTTTAGATGGGGAAACTTGTAGGTGTCGAGATTATGCTCATCGTAAATCAATTGTACCAGATTGTATATCGCTAGACATTACGACAGTTAAAACAGCGCGTTGGCTTCCAGAAAGTTGTGCTTATAGATTAATTTATGAGGGAAAAGATCTTCATTGGTGGCATCCATTGGTATCAGGAGATTGCCAGACGGTACATACAGCGCATATTTCTGCCCGCGGACAGATAAAGGTTTACGAAGACGAATTATTATCTGAGGAAGATTATCTTCATCATATTACTGGTCTTCTATGTAAAGGCCAGTAATATGATTTTTTATACAACAGTTGGTGATTTAATCGATCGCAAAGACGACAGTGACGCTCACATTATAATTTAATTCACCACCTGCAAAATTTGTATTTGCGTAGCTTGCATCTGCTGCTCTACTCATGAGACGTGGTGTTGGGTGGTAGTAATCATCCCTTTCATTGATTTCAATAATTTTTCCTAATTTTAAATCGGCTGCTTGCGCTATCGTTTGCGCTTTTTCAATGGCTTCAGTAATGGCTTTTTTACGTGCTTCTTGATAAAATGGCTTTGTATCTGCGTTGGTAAAAGTAATGCAGTTAACTGAATTAACACCTAGAGTCATCGCTTGATCAAAGATTTTACCAGCATTGGCAAGATCACGAATGCGCACGGTCAAAGAATTTGAAACATGATAGAGTTTTTCATTATTCTTTTTTTCGTGGTGTTTATCAGAAGTCGACTGATAAATGGATAAGCCTGATGTTTGCAAATCATTTGCTTGGATGCCATTGTTTTTAAAAGCGTTTATAATATCATTGATGGATTGATTATTGGAAGCTAATGCCTTTTGGGCAGTTTTGTCATAGGTAACAACGGCTAGATTAATAATTGCCATATCCGGTGCAGCTTGACTTTCTCCGATTGCAGTCACTGTAATCGTTGCATTTTTCATTTTATTTTCTTCAGCATAAGCACGTACAGTCAACGATGTGGCTAAGAGTGTAAATGCTAATATAACTGCTTTAACCAGAGAACCCTTCAGTGGTTGAATTTTCTTTTCTATCATATCTATACCTTTATATTTGTTAGTTAACTATTCTCTCATTTTTAAGAGTTCTTGTAAAGAAATTAGGGCACTGAAAAAAAAACCAATAGAAAAGAGAAAAAGATGGGTTATAATCTTTGTCAGCTCTTGTATCATAGGGCATTTTAGTTTAGAGAGAAACAACCTATATATGGGGCCTGTAGCTCAATTGGTTAGAGCCAGCGGCTCATAACCGCTTGGTTGGGGGTTCGAGTCCCTCCGGGCCCACCAATAGGGAAATGTCCAATAGAAAAATGGATCGCTTATATAAAAGTTTTGAGATTCTACCTTTTTTGTTTTTTATTTATTTTCCTGTTTGTTTTAGAAGCTTTTGGTCGTTGTTTGTTGCAGTTTTTTCTCTCAGTCGCTTTAATATGATGGTATGTTTTCTTAGTCTCATCAAAGAAGTTCTCTCATTTACAACCTTTTAGCATTTGGATTAACTGATATGGGGCGCTATTTACTTTCTTAATTCATATACTGTTTTGTACTTTTTCTGTGTGGTGTTCTTCATAAAATAGAAGGCTAAAAGCTTCATTGGATAAGTTTATTTATACTTGTTCTGCAAATAAATAGACCTCAATAAAACCAATTTTAAAGATTGGACCTGTTCAGAACAAATGGCTCAAAAAACATTTAGTGTAAATTTGCTTTTTTCTTAAGTGATGCTAAGGTCTTTTAGACGTTCGAATAGCATCATCGTGATGAAAGGTTAGTGTATAAGAGAATGTGATCTATGGGCATTCATATGTATCATGGGGCAACGATGATAACATTTGTTGATATTTTCTTTTTCCCAAGAAAGGAATTCTATTTGATATTTTGAGAAATATTGTTCATAGTGACGGTGGCGTGTTCTCTGAAAAGAATTTTATTAATTGTTCTTTGAAAAGTCAATTGAGTGATTATTTCTATCGCTTTGCATCATCCAGATTCTATTGTAATAAGCATTTTATTATTCTGTAAGAAATATTTTCTATGATATTGGAAAATTCATTAAAATGCCATTTTCTGTTTTTGTGTATTTTTTGCTTAATGTTTAAATTATAGAGTTTTCATGTGATCCGAATTATTATTGAAGAGCAGACGTCTTTTTTGATTTTACTCTCATAAGGAATTGGCAATATTGCGGTAATCCTAGCACTTTTTTGTATTGCTAACATTTTTCTCGTATTGATCGTATAGAGAGTTTTATCTTTATTATGAGTTTTTTCTCTTATGAAAAATTATTGGCAGGGAGGGTGTTTTTTTGGAAAAGTATACTTCTTCTTCAAAGTCATACTTTGAAAATATAATTCTTCATAATTTGCATAAGGAAATTTCTCTCTTGTTGTAAATCTGTATAAAATTTACGTACAAAGATTGTGCATGGTGATTCGTTTTATTTTTTAATAGTATCATTTTTGCTTATGATAGAGACTTATATTAGTATTTACAAGGGGCGTTTAGAGGGGAGGTTACCTGTAAACGTGTTACAGAGTTTTAGGTAATGTGGCTCTGTTTATAAGAATTTATTCCTATAACATTGTTATATTCTTGCTTTGCAATATTGTTAAAAAAACATAGATGGTGCTATGTAGAATAAATTGTGATGTATTTTTTCAAAAAGCTTTTTCGTGTTCTCTTATATAGAGTTCGGGAGTGTCTTCAGGGATATTTTCACATTAGTTTTTATTGGTCCGAATCGCAAGATCTGCGTAACATTATTCGCGTTTTTGATAGATTATACCAATTTTCATAAGAAGGTCTGGATCGTGTGATGCTTTCTGTTTCACCATGGTGCATGACTAATAGAACTTCATCTGATTTTGTAAAATAAGTTTGTACACAATTGCTTCCATACTGCCTATTGCAAATATTTTTTTCTAAGGTATGAGATATATTTTAAACGCTTTAGCGTTATATAGTGTGACTACATGGAGTATGACTATGAAGAATGATAAAAAATTTGAAACAACTTTATCTGATATTATTGTGAAATGGGAGTCTTTATCGACGTCTCAAAAGCAAGCGATATTGGATAAAGTAGAAAATTCTACAGATTCTGCTCATTCAACAGAACATTTAAGGCTTCAATCTTCTTTTTATCTCCAGACGAAATCAAAGTTATGAGTTTTAAGTCTTCATCGGAGATGTTGAAACCAGTTATTACATATATGGCACTAGCATTTCCCAGTGTATTCAAAATAGCCATGAGTTTATCTACAGAAGGCCTCTTGCCTCCATTTATCATTTGTTGGACGTAATTTTGTCCACAGCCTGCAGCTCTGCTTATTTCAATCATTGTTCGTCCGTCACTTTTTATCAATTCAACTAAGCGTTGGAACCAATCTTTTTCAGTCTTTGTCATTTTTAGACCTTTACATATTTACGCTATAGCGTTAATATTGCGTTGCGAATCCAGAATATATGATACAAGGAGCGTGAAAATATCCATGTGTAGCTCTTCGCTAAGGAAGCATATAGAGTTGTTTTTAACTAATAACAAAATGTCCCCATACACTTTCAGATTCGAATCAATAAAAATGGTTGCTTAGTTCCACGGTTGTGAAAAAGTAAATGTGTATACCAGAAAGGGCGATGCACACTCGTATGTTTATGAGATTTCACTATGATAGTATACGTAGCAGCATTATAAATCAAGATATACCCCAACATCAGAATTTGTAAAAAAAAATTCTGCGTTGAGGTAGTGTGTGAATATAACGAAGCTTTAGAGCCTTAAGAGATAGGATAATGGCTGTAGAAAAAATGTAAATTGCATAGACAAAGAATACTGATTTCTTCTTTATTGTAATAAATTAGATCACTATCAGATGGTATATCGTATATATGCGTAAAAATGGGAAATATCAAAAAAGTGATCTTGGATATTTTATTAAACAGGAAGGTAATCTGATCCACAAAGGTGGTTGCTTGATAGAATTGTACATTCGATCAATGCCCTTATGGCGATGAATGTGTTTTTATGATGCTGCGGTTTATAATGAAGTCTGTGTTTATAATGATATTGTTATTGATAACAATGCATTAACATATGGTTGTTTAGTTGTTCGTAAGAGTTCGCATGTTTATGAAAAATAAGAACTTTATCGTTATTTGAATATGAGTGGAGATGCATATGTTTATGCTAATGCGGTCTTTTTTGATCAAGTTTTGAATGCTCAATGTATTGAATTTTGTGGTGATACTCGTGATTTTAGAAAGGCTCGAGTTTATAATGATGCTTTAGTTTGTGGTGATGTAAAGATTTGTGGGAAGGCAAAATTTTACAGAAATGCTGTGCTTTGTGACACTGAAGATTTTTGTAATAATGAAAAACTTTCATATATAGCCGCATTCCTCATGGCGTAAAAAAGGAAGATAGGAACGATTTGGGCAAGGCTTGTATGATTGGATTGCGTCGTTAGTTTTATTTGACGTTCCTTATTTTTTGTATTTTGTGTCAATAAACGTGTCGCAAATAATTGGTGTGAGTGTAGATTTAGCCGCTTTCAGAGATTTGTTTGCGTCATTTATCAATGCTTTAATGGAGAAAATAAGAACGCCGAGAGTGACTGTTCACACTTGGAACATGCAATTTATTGCATTCTTTTTTTGATTGAGGATGAAACAAATTGGTCAAGATGATCACTTGAGCGACAATTAAGGGAGATCCAAATGAGTGTAAACGAAATTTTATTGGGAGCAATGATTGTTGTTTTGTTGTGCAGTGGGGTTATATTTCGGTTTTCTTTATATTATCGCAGTCAAGTGAAAATTTTAAAAGAGGAATCTAGAAGAATAAAGCATGAGTTTTTAAGAGATTCTATGAAGATGACTGAAGAACGAGATAGGGCTATTAGAGAGCAAAGTATGGTGATTAAAAGACGTGACCAAGCAATTGAAAAACTGAAAAAACAAATTAAGCAATATGAAAAAAATGAAAAGAAATATAAAAAAATGCTTAAATCTGAAGATGATAAAGAGTGATTGTATTCATATTTTGCATTAAAGGGTTTGGAAATGTGTTAGGAAGATTGGAATGACGAGAGAGATAAACTTTAATGAAGCCAATTATGGTGCTGATGGAGAGATTGTATTGGAAGAGAATATTCAAGTTTACTCTGATTTTATGACAACATTTAAGTTTATAAGACAGAGCGTCGTTGATCATAAAATAAGAGTTTATGATGATAAACCAGTTTATAGGTAGGCTGGTTATTAAAAAGCGCGTCTATACAATCCAGCAATTTTATATTATTACTGGAAACAATTTTGCACGTTCTTTTTAGATGTAAGGTATAAATGCTACGATAGTTTCAGCTAATAGGTATAAAAAATTGCATGATAATAGAAAGAAAGAGATATTTGCTTTTTATGAAGATGAAATGGGTAAGTCAGTTATGATTATCAGATACAGAAGAGGAATATGAACGTAAAAGATATTAATATCTTGTAGAGTAAATATATTTCTCATTGATGATTTATCTTCTCTTCATGTGCGTTTATTTTTTATGAAAAATACAAAACTTAAAAGATTTTCTTTTTGATAAAGGCTATAGAGATTTGAGTATGATTGAAAATAAACATATAATCTGTAAGAATATGACTGTTATTTGTGAGTGTCAGAAATAATACAGAACTTCCTCTCATTGAGGGGAAATCAATCACTTTTCATTTGTCACAAAAGTAACTACCATACCATTATACAAAATAGACGCTTGTTTTAATGGTAAAGAACGTTAGGACTGTAGTTCTCTAATAAGAGCCTTATGTGTAATTTCTTTTATTTGCTCAATATTGATTAGGATATCTTGTTTTGTTGGATAACCTTTACTAGAAAAAGCAATTTTTTGTGCATCTCCTGAGATTAAACGCCAGTACCATTGATTGTGAACTCCTTGAAACACCTCAAAATACATGCTTCCCACCTCATAAAATAGCTGATAATTTTCAGGATAAATATTTAACTAATCCGCTTGTAAACATTAATGTATGTCTCTCTAGGAAGTCGTCAATATATTCCCCTTAAATTTTCTGACCTTAAAAAATAATTTCTATGAGAGCTATTATTCTTTTAACAAGAAAAAATTTATTGTCAATAAGATATGAATGAGAATTTTATACTATAAAATTATTTTTTTTAATTTAAAGACACTATACTTTCATTTACAACGCAAATATTTTTCTGTCGTTACAGAAAAAAGTTTATAAATTATATAAAATTTCACCAGCAAGGATAAAGTAAAAAATACTTTTTTCCATACTGGTAGAGTTTAATCATTTCTTGTTTTTTCTTTTTAAATAGACGTTTATTGATTAGCTATAACCTCTTTTTGGGATACGCTTCGAATGAGTAAATCAATGAATAAGCTAAGGGTATAAGAATTGGCCATTTTAGCTTTCATATCGATAAGAGAGGTTGTAGTTTTAGGGTTAAAACCATTTGATAAACCTTGTCTTGACAAATATTGCTGCAATTTTTCATAAGAACTGTCGATTTTTTCTTGATTTAGTTTTTCGTTACGATCACTATCGGCAAGTGTTTCTTCCAGTCCCTCGATTTTTTTAATAAAATAATTCCAGTCAAAATCACCTTTTGTATATTCGGTGTCAAACATTTTTCCTTGTCCAGTTAAAAGCCAATTAATATTGACACCATATAACGTGCGGTATGTTTGTAAGACACTAAGATTGGGTTCTCTCTCTCCACGCTCATAAAAAGCAATGGAATTTTTTGTCATGCTAAAACTTTTAGCTAAGGTTTCACGTGATGGATCGCCTAAAGCAAGACGTACATAACGTAAACGTTTTCCAAATATGGTTTTTGATTCAGTTTCAGGACGTGCCACGAATTATCTCCCTCGGTAAATCATCATGGTATAAATCATTAAATAATAAAAGCACACTATGTATTAATATTCTATGATATAATGTCAATATTATAGCTTTAATTTCTTATTATTTTTTTATTTGTGTAGATAGAAAGCAATCTTTCATTTATTGTATTGACAATTGATATTCACTTCAAAACAAAATTCCTTGTTGCTACATTTGTCTCTTGCTTTTTTTGAGAGAATTTTCATGTAACTTTACCATATATATTCTATACACCTCTGCATTAATAGATGCAACTTTAAAGAGATGCAAACTTTGGATTGGTACTGGGTGTGCTTAGATGAAGTAGAAAATAAACTTTGAGGAATGATCATGGCCCTATTACGCTATTTTGGGTTTGCTTTTTTTTCACGATTATTGGTGTCTTTTTAGGAGGGGTTATTGGTTGGTTTGAAACGGAAAGTATTACTGGTTTTCTTAAATATTTTTTTATTTGCTTTGTTTTAGGAATTTTGGAAATTTCTTTATCTTTTGATAATTCTATTATCAATGCGCGTGTTCTTAGTAGAATGAGTCCATTGTGGCGTCGTCGTTTTCTTATGTGGGGCATTTTGATAGCTGTATTTGGGATGAGAATTGTTTTTCCATTATTGGTGGTTGTCGTTGCTGTTGGGATTAATCCAATTGCGGCAGTCAAATTAGCGATATGGGAACCACATCGATATGCTGAAGTTTTAACCGATGCGCATATGGGGATTGCTGCTTTTGGAGGAACTTTCCTTATGATGGTTGGCTTAAAATATTTTTTTGATTCTGAAAAAGAAGTGCATTGGCTTAATGTTATAGAGAAACCTGCTCAAAAGTTTGGGGCGCTTGTTGGAATTGATATTGCAATTGTTTTGATTTTGATCTTATTGGTTTCAGGTCAGATTGACGCAGAAAATAAAATAACTTTTTTATTGGCAGCACTTTATGGACTTTTGACCTTTATCGGTGTTGACGTTGTCGGTCATCTTTTGGATACTCCTCAAAAGACTTTAACAACAGTAGCTCACGGGGGAGTAGGGGCGTTTCTTTATTTAGAAGTTCTTGATGCTAGTTTTTCTTTCGATGGCGTGGTTGGTGCTTTTGCCTTTTCACACAACCTTTTTATTATTGCGATAGGTCTTGGTATCGGAGCATTTTACGTTCGTTCTATGACAATTATGTTGGTTGAATCAGGAACATTATTGCATTATCGTTATTTAGAGCATGGTGCTTTTTATGCAATTCTAGTTCTTGCAGTGATTATGTATCTGCAAACGATTATATCGGTTCCTGAAATTTTAACAGGACTTGTGGGAGTCTGTATTATTGGAATGGCATTATATTCTTCGATTCGTTTTAAGCATCGTCAATTGGATAAACATGTTGTATCTAAGTAATGGAGATCTCTTCCTTTTTCAAACTTTTGTTTATCGCATATCTTTGAATAGAAAGAGGTCTTTTATGCAAAATAAAATACTATTTTATTGCTTATTTGCGTTTTTTTAAGTTGAGTTTATTGCATAATACTACCCATGAAGGGAATAATATACAATCTCTAGGATACTTTTTGACCTAAATATAAGACAGAAAGCTGATGCTATACTTTTTACCAGCTTTCAATATTATGACAAGCTTTTGCATTAATGGTTCATAAGAGGCCTTTTTGCTGTTTTTTTGAATGATTTCTATTCATACATTGGATTCTCTTTGTAACGTGTAAGAGAATGGTTTTGAAACAGGTTTGAAATGAGAGAATTTACGATATTCTGAACTCTTACTTAAATATGTGCAAAATAATTTATCCTTTATAAATCAGTGTATTATAATGGTAGATTAGAGAAGGATATTTTAAGAGACCATTAAAAGTTCTATACCGGCTTCGTTCATTGTTTTAAGCATAGTGTTTAGTGATCCGTTTACATCAATACCAGCACAGGCATTTAATGAAACACTGACTTTAAAACCGCATTGCATAGCGTGAAGAGCAGAAAATCCGACACAAAAATCAGTTGCTAAGCCACACATAATGAGCTTAGTAAAACCATGTTCTTTAAGATAAACTTGTAAACCTGTTGGTGTTTTTTGATCATTTTCAAGAAAAGCAGAATAGCTATCCATTTTTTGATTATAGCCTTTTCTAAGGATAAGTTGTGCCTTTTCCACTCTAAGAGATGGATGAAATTCTGCTCCTTGTGTTCCTCGTATGCAATGATCAGGCCAAAGTATTTGAGGACCGTAGTCAAGAATGATGGTATCATAGGGCTTTTTTTCAGGATAGCAGGAAGCAAAGCTGCAATGGTTTTTTGGGTGCCAATCTTGGGTTAAGATAACGTGGTCAAAATGATTTATGAGATTATTGACGGCGGGTAAAATAGCATCACCTTGTGGTACGGCAAGTGCTCCACCTAGTAAGAAGTCATTTTGAACATCAATGACGATTAAGGCTTTTTTTTCCATAAATATATTCCTATACGAGATGAGCTTTTATCGTATTTTTAAAAAGCTATATGTCGTCTTGAAGTTTTGAAATGATATGCTGGATATTGATATTATTTTTATAATTATCAAGCCAAAAGAGGGGAATGGATAAGTTTTTACAATTGGTTTTATAGTTTTTTACGAATTGTAACCACGTACCAATGGGAAGTGCACTGTATTCATTTGTTGCTACGTGTTGATGCAAAGCTTTCATGATCATTGGGCTTGGAACGTCAGATCCCATAAGGCGGCGGTCGTTTTGTAAACGTAATTTAAGCCATATCAAGGCAAGGGGTGAAGTCCATTGCTTTCCGTAGCAAAAAATTGATGAAAAAAGAGAAGGATTTTTTACTGCGTAATATAAAGCCCATAAAGCGAGAAAAGAAGGCGCATAGAGAATTGCTTTTCTTTGTGGTACCATATTACATTGATAAGTCGGTTTAATACGATAAAAATACAATGTTATATCTGGTATGGAAAAGAGAGGCAATGTTTGATAACAGGTTTCAGGTACAGCTAAAAAGATTTGCTTTTTGCTCTTTAGGGGGATGTTTTTTTGCATTCAGGACCATACTGGGGCTTGTGAGATTAGAAAAAATGTACCAATATAAAGCGAAAGCTTTTGATACGACGTAAGTGCTATTTACTGTACAGTTTCAAAAAGCAAAAGCAGTTTTTTCAAAATCCTAATCTTTAATATCGCATAATATAAAGAGAAATTTATGGCACGTCAATTTATCTATCATATGGCTGGGCTTAACAAGTCTTACGGCAATAAAAAAGTTCTAGAAAATATTCATTTGTCTTTTTATCCAGATGCGAAGATCGGTATTTTAGGGCCGAATGGTGCAGGGAAGTCAACTATTTTACGTATTATGGCTGGGCTAGATAAGGAATATACGGGAGAAGCATGGATTTCTGAAGGAGCTCGCTGTGGATATCTACCACAAGAACCTTTGCTTGATGCGAGCAAAGATGTGCGTGGCAATGTGATGGAAGGTGTTGCAGATAAACAAGAAATTCTTGAGCGTTATAACGAATTGATGATGAATTATAGCGAGGAAACGGCTGATGAAAGTGCGCGACTTCAGGACATTATTGATAGTCAGAATCTTTGGGATTTAGAAAGTCAAGTGGAAATGGCTATGGCTGCTCTTGGTTGTCCGCCAGCCGATGGGGATGTAACAAAACTTTCGGGTGGTGAGAAGCGGCGTGTTGCACTTTGTAAATTGCTTTTGTCAAAACCTGATTTGTTACTTTTGGATGAACCGACAAACCATTTAGATGCTGAAACGACGGCTTGGCTTGAAAGGCATCTACGTGAATATCCTGGGGCTGTGCTTTTGATAACCCATGATCGTTATTTTCTCGACAATGTAACGGGTTGGATTTTAGAGTTAGATCGCGGGAGAGGTATTCCTTATGAGGGGAACTATTCTGCTTATTTGGGGGTTAAAGCCAAGCGTTTGGCTCAAGAAGGACGTGAAGAGGCAGCGCGTCAACGTGCCTTATCACGTGAGCAAGAATGGATTGCTTCTAGTCCAAAAGGGCGACAAGCAAAGTCAAAAGCTCGGATTAAGGCTTATGATGAGTTGGTTCAAGCAGCACGTGAGCGTCGTCCTGGAGAGGCGCAAATCATTATCCCTATTGGAGAAAGATTAGGACAGGTTGTTATTGAAGTTGATAATCTCTCTAAAGCTTATGGTGAGCGTGTATTGATTGATTCTCTTTCTTTTAAACTTCCTGCAGGTGGCATTGTCGGCGTTATTGGGGCCAATGGTATGGGAAAGTCGACCTTGTTTAAAATGTTGACGGGACAGGAACAGCCCAATTCAGGTCAAATACGTATCGGTGAAACAGTTCACATGAGTTATGTGGATCAGAATCGCGATTCCTTGGTGGGGAATAAAACTGTTTGGGAGGAAATTTCTGGTGGAAATGACATTATTAAATTAGGCAAATATGAGATGAATAGTCGCGCTTATTGCGGGGCTTTTAATTTCAAGGGGGCAGATCAACAGCAGAAGGTGGCAAATTTATCAGGAGGGCAGCGCAATCGCGTACATTTGGCAAAACTTCTAAAAGAGGGGGGGAATGTGCTTCTTCTTGATGAACCGACAAATGATCTTGATACTGAAACATTGGGTGCATTGGAAGATGCATTGGAAAATTTCGCTGGTTGTGCAGTTATCATATCGCATGACCGTATGTTTCTTGATCGATTGGCAACACATATTTTAGCCTTTGAAGGTGATGGTCATGTAGAATGGTTTGAAGGTAACTTTGCTGAATATGAGGCTGATAAAGTTCGTCGTCTTGGGGCGGAATCTCTTAATCCTAAGCATGCAAATTATAAACCTCTTACACGCTAGAATTTTTTATCTTATCTCAACTTTGTTGGAATAATAGTGTATTTTATTGCGTTTGTTATTTCATAAATAAAGTGTGTGTGTACTCTGTGGAAGTTTTTATTCATTGAAAAGAGTAAGAGACACTTTATGAAATTATAGCCTAAATAGGGTTGTTCTAATCATGATATATAACCGGTTATTGCTTGTAAAATTGCAATGAAAAGGAGGAGATGAAGAGTATAGTACTACTTCTACAAATGCTCTGGTCATTGAGCATTACCATCTTTACTTAATAAAAATGCAAGCTGGCATCATCATGTTATTTATTTTTTCTCAATGGTATACAGTTTTTGTTTTGAGGTGGGCATAAAAGATATTTTTATCTATATGTCCCCTCCGTTTATGAGCTGTAAGAGAATGATTTGGATTGATTTATCATGAATATTATAACGAGAAGCAGATGGATAAGATCTGTTCGTTTTTTACATTAGCCTATTTTTTTCATAGTATGATAAAATAGAGAGCACAAAATAGATGAGAATATGCGTTGTATACTTGACTTTTTTTCCTATAAACAAATGTTTATAGGAATGTTGAGGGGATAATTATGAAAAAAAGTGCAAGTTTAGATGCAATGGTTGAGCTGCTGAAAGCGGTCGCAGAAGTAAGCCATTTACGTGTTCTTAGGCTCTTACATCATGAAGATTTAACAATCCCTGATTTTATTTTTATTCTTGATCAGTCGCAAGCATGTATATCACGATATTTACGTTTATTGTACGAAGCACGATTGATTGAGCGTTATCAGAAGGGGGATAGCCTTTATTTTAAGCTTTGTCATGATTTTTGGGGTAAAGACATTGTGATGGGTGTTCTTTCGGCTTTGCCAAAGAATGATGTGTTGTTAGCGCATGATTTAGAACGTTTGAAGGATGTTAAAAAGCAGCGTCAAAAAACGAGGAAGAAGTATTTCTTACAAAATGCGTTGCAACGGGATGTATTACGGTCATCTTATATGGCAGATCATGGTGTAGAAAACGCTTTACTTGAAATCATTGGCGATAAACCATTTCAGACGATGCTGAATATTGGAAGAGGTGAAGACTCTATCTTAAAATTGTTTTCTAATCTTTATACGCATGCGGTTCAAGTCGTGCTTGATAGCAATGTTTTTCACTTGTCTGTTGGAGATACAACTTTTGATTTAGTTATTCTTCATTGGGTTTTACATTTTTTTGAAAACCCTGAAATATTCCTTCATGAGATATCAAGTGTTTTGCGTCCTCATGGACGTTTATTGATTGTGGATTTTGGTTATCATGAAATTGAGTCTTCATATTCTGATCAAGCACATACGCGTTTTGGATTTTCGGCTTTACAAATAGAACAATGGCTTAAAAATACGAGACTTGTTCTAGAACAAAAGGTTTGTCTTACTCCTATACAAAATGAAAACAGTGAGAAAGGTATGGTTACGCTTTGGCTTGCTCGTGATCCGCGTTTATTAGTTGACGATATCAAAGATAAACAAGTCAATTTTGCATAAATCGCGTTTGTTGACCTGCTTTATTCTCTGATTTTTCTTAAGGAATAGCGTAGAGATAAAACTTTATTCAATCATTGATAATCTATTGTTTTTTACATTTGTATTATGTTTTTATATGAGAGTATTGGTGTTTTACAGGGGCTTGGTGGCTGTGTACTGTGTAATGAAAGCACTTTCTATAGAGTTAAGCCTATGAGGATCGTTATTTAAGGTGTCTTGATATCATATTTGTTTTATTAGCCAATATATTGATTTTTTAGATTTCAATGATAGGCTCGAATATAGGAATATTTTTTCATTTCAAATTTCCTGTTTCAGAATCCAAAAGAGTCTGTTTGTTTGTTACAAGAGAAGATATTTATCTAAATAATACCGTTTGTAAAAGGAAATACATATTTCTAAATATGAGAGCGGCGGCGATATGATGTAATAGCGCACAATATAATATAGTGATGGCTCATACCTTCATAAATGTCAAAAATGGTGGTACCCAATAGATCTTACGATGTCTCTTTAAAACAGGTGCTTAGATAAGAAGTACCTTGGAATTTTTAGTGAGGGGTGCAAAAAGATGCTCTAAAAAGACGAAGGGGTAAAAGGGTAAGACAATGCATGATTTTCATTATTTAAAACACAGCGTTATGAGCGTGTTTGAAAGTCGTAAAGGCAAATGAAAGGGATGGTAAAGATGGCAATAGGTTTTTATCTTTGGGCTTTTATGTTTCGTTCAAAATAAATGATGGCTTTTTTAAGATTACTCAAACAGACGTAAATATTTTTACTCTAATTGGGCATATAAAAGCTGGGACTGTTTACATGGTTCTCATTTGCTCTAGTCTTTATCTCAAGCATATTGCCATGTTAGGAGCAGGTGTTGATTTACAAGTAACAGCAAACGTAAAAGCTTGGTAGATGACGCCATAAAATTACTCATAAATTAGTAATGGATTGGAGTGATATTCTGAATTTTAAAAACATTTTGTACAACAATGGTTATAATAGCGTATCTGACTTTACGTTTATTTCTTCTTACAAGCATTCATATATGGCGTTTGTCTATGTGTTTTTCATTATATTCATAAAAATAAGATTGACGATAATCTATGGATAGTCCGTGGCTGAAAGTAGAAAAGAAAAGCGTGATATTACACTAAAGTTTCGTATCTCTTTATCATGAGAAGTATGAAGGTTATTAAAAAGGTTATTAAATAAGTCCATTTTTCTTGCCAAAAGTGATTTTTTCTTTTTATGCTTACTGCTCATTTTATGATGCAGCCCGTTAGTATAGCGTAAAATTGATAGGGCATCATCGTTTTATGTTTTTTATCCATATGCTTTTTCTTGTTTGTGATGTGCCGTAGTATGGCTATTCATTGATTCAATAGACGAAGGTTTAAAATAAGGGAATCTCACGTTCTTGAGATCTCTCATGTAAGTTGTAAAATGATGAGTTATGATTGTAAATCAATGCATTATTTACGTTAGAAGAACAGACTATAACAATTTTTGAGCATAGAAACTACTGTGTGTATTATTTTACGGGATCATTTAAATGATAGAGATTAAGAGAAACGGTCTGCATTGATCTCGGTTTGTTATGTTAAAATGCGTTAGAGCCTGTTGGTTATTGTAAAATAGTTTATCGTTATTTGGAATGATGATAGGACGTGATTCGAAACAAATACCTTCAGAGTTCTCATTTTTTCATAAAATTAAGCTGTTTAAATTCTTCATTGATTGTTACATGAGAGATGCGACAATATTTTAATAATCATTTACAGAATTTTTTATGAAGATAGATAAGATTTTAAAAATCTACATTTTTATTTTTGTGGTGATTGCTGTTCGAAAAGTGATTCTACTTTTATATAGTTTGATTTTTATAGGGTGGATACGTAGAAATTACGGTTTTTTTGATTATGATTATCAGAGTTATGAAAGAAACTATTTAAAAGTTATAATGATCGTAGATTCCAATTGATGCTTCTTGAAATAAAATTGCTTCAAATTGGGTCATTTTAAACTTTTTTTGCCTAAATTTAAACATTTTTAAACAATTTATAACTCTTTTATGTTTTTTTGCGTAGAAGATGATAAGAATTTCTTGTTGTTTAAAGAATTTTATTCCATAGCAAGAATATTGCATCGGCTATCTTAGTGGTTGATGTGAGAGGACGATCGGGGAACCTCCTCCCCCCCCCGCGTGGATCCCCTAGATTGTCTGGCCTGACTGAGGATTTCCTCAGTCAGGCTTTTTATAATTGTTTTGGGGGATGTTGTAGCGTGTTATTAGGGGGAAGTGTAAGATCTGTTATTGTTTCGCCTATACTACCTAAATACATAGAGGGGCAGTTTTTGTTGGGCGGATAGTGTTAGCGTATTCATTTTCAATAATTTGATTTTTCTTTATTGAGGCATCGTTGAATGCTATAAGGAGAATCATAAAAGGAATCTATGTTTGTGTTCTGTGATCTTTAGGTAAGAGATAATGGAATCTTTTTCGCGTCGTATTGTTTTTATTTTATTTGTATTTTTTATTTTTGGCGCTGTCTTTTTTGCTTCTCAAAGTAGTGCTGTTTATCAGTTTTTTTCCGGTCGCTCTTCTTTTTCTTCTCAGAAGCTTGATGTAACAGAGGAGGAGTTGTTAGAGAGATTGTCTGTATCTTTTCCAGATATTATCAAGCATCTTTCTAAGATGAGTCCTCAACAGCAAGAGGTGTTTATTGCGCAGCTGCGTCGTGATGTAATTGCGCTTGCTTTTAAAAGTGGTCAGAGTCGTGAGCAGGCTCACAAATCTGGTGAAACTGTTGCTATGGCTCTTTCAAAAGCGATTTCTCGTCCTTCCATTGCTAATGCTTATTTTTAGCTATTTTTTTAATCGCGCTTTTGGGTTTTATTTTAAGGAGCAAGAGCTTTTCATGAAGTCTTGAAAAGTGCGAGGAGATAATTAATTTGTAAGGTATTAACAAAATTTATCTCTCAAAAGGTAAGCAATTGGAGTATAAGGGTAATGTTGCAATCATTACAGGAGTGATAGAAAGTCTATCAAGGGTATTGGTCCAAGTTAATTGCATTATCAATCGCTACAATGACAAAAGCAGTATTGACTATAATAAAACACGTTAACCGTGTTTTATATGCCGGTTATTTTTTTATTTGATATGAGAAAATAAAAATTTTTTAAAGGATTTAAGCTTTCTTTGTTCTACGGATTTTAGGATATTTATCCACTTGTATGATTTCTGAAAATGAGGTGCAAGGCTGATAAGATGGTAGTCTGTGACAAAGAAAAAAATATTTGAATGAAGATGAGGGTTTATTTTTATTTAAAAGGCTTTGGGGGTATTGAGTTTCCTAACATTTTTCAAAAAAACAGACAAAAGTAATTGTTAAGCTTTGTTGTAGAGATAAAGACGGATATAGCTTTTTTAGCATATTGTTTTATAATGATAATTTGTCATTTTCATATTAAGTGAGAATCTTAAGAATTGCAAAATTCTCTCGTTTTAAATTTATTCATGGTGAAAAAATCAAAATCACTTTCTTGTGCACTACAAGTGAGAGGCTTGTGTGGATAAAAGCTCTTTCAAAAAAAGAAGTAAAAAGCTTCTTTGAGGCATCTTGAGAGCTAAAAGTCTGTTGCAATATTTTGAATTGGTAAAGAGTATGATGGTTTTAGTATATTTATGAATTTTTTATGCGCAATGATGGGAGCGGGGATTTGTTTTATGATTTGTTGGGGTTTTATCGGACATAAAGAGTGCTGTGGGTGTTTATTAACCAGAGAGAAGTGTTGATAACAGTTTATATTTTTTGTGAAACTTTTTTGATATTGAGGATCTTCGGTAAAAAGATGTTCTTGTCTCTCTTTAAGATGCTATTTTTTTAATATAAAAATTGAGTGATACAATAGTGATAGCAGAAATTTACAAATTATATCATTTTATTTAATACGATATAAGATTAATTATAGTCTCTTTATTTTTTTTACTTTATGATATAGATAAATCTATAATTTGTGCATAAAGAGATTTTCTTTTGTTGCAGAATTTTATCTTGAAATTGTCTTACTCTTTCCTTTTTCAAGCCGTTCTTTTGCTTTCTTTTTTTGTACAATACGTTTGCAAATTATTTGCAGCTAGAATTTGAGAATGTTTGAGTGAAGAGAAAGAAAATGCAATTTTTGAAAATCTTGTTAAATACAGCGTGTGCTGTATTTTTTGTATTTGATGTAAGTTGGACTCATAGTGTCTTAAATGTTGCGGAATCAGCAGAATCCTCAGTGATTGTTGCTTCTAAGATTCCTGATCGTCCTTATGAGTTTCTTATTCAGAAACTTGCGAATAAATATAATGTTCCCGTTAATTTAGCACATGCTGTTGTAAAAGTTGAAAGTAATTATAAGGCAGGTATAAAGGGGGCTGCTGGCGAAATAGGTTTGATGCAAATTAAACCCTCTACGGCACGAGGGTTGGGCTTTAGTGGTTCTGTACAGGATTTGTATGATCCTGCGACCAATCTTGAATATGGTATGCGTTATTTGGCACGGGCCTATAAACTCAGTGGTGGAAGTACATGTGGTACAATCCTTAAATATAATGCAGGCCATGCTGCAAAAAAAATGAATTCCATTTCAGCGAAATATTGCGCAAAAGTAAAGACTTATCTGGCTTCATTAAAATAAAAACATCTGTTGAGAGAGGTTTGTCATAAAATATTTTAAGATGCTATTTTCACGGAGCAGAAAATGTTTTATAAATTAGTATGTCAGTCGGCTGGGCAGCCGCGCTTGTCTGATACTGAAATACGGCAGGTGAGGAAAGTCCGGGCTCCATGGAAAGACGGTGCCGGGTAACACCCGGCAGGGGTGACCCTAGGGAAAGTGCCACAGAAAGTAAACCGCCTATTTTTATAGGTAAGGGTGAAAGGGTGGAGTAAGAGCCCACCGCGCATTCAGTAATGAATGTGGCAAGGTAAACCCCACCGGGAGCAAGACCAAATAGAAATGACGTGCAAAATTTAATTTGCAGCCGATTTCCGGGCGAGTCATTCGGGTAGGTTGCACGAGGCGGATGGTAACATCCGTCCCAGATGAATGGTTGCCATGTAAAGTGTAAGCTTTACTCTACAGAACCCGGCTTATAGGCCGACTGATATTTCATGATGATACGCGATATTTTATAAGATCAATTATATATGGTCTTTTATGGAGTCTATGTGTTTGAAATGGACACTTGAGCAAAGAGTGTTTTAAAAAATTATAACATTTCTTTAAGTATAATGCGTTAGGATCTGTTTTGGGATAACTTTAGTTTTTTCGTTCATTGTGATTAATGTGAAAGTTGAAGGCCAGGTTATTCTAAGATCAGTTGCCATGAGAGAGCTGTTGATTTAAGACAGCCTAACTTCAAGACGGATTATTTTGATAAAGCAGGATCAAAGAGCTGAACGCCATATTCCAGTGTTGTTACAGCCAGTTTTGGCTGGGCTTATGCCATTGGTTGGAGCAAAAGTGATTGATGGCACCTTTGGTGCAGGTGGTTACACGCGCGCTTTGTTAAAGGCAGGGGCACAGGTGATTGCTCTTGATCGTGATCCTCATGCTATCAGTGCAGGACAATCGCTTGTTGAAGAATTTTTTCCACGCCTTCGTTTGGTCCATATGGCGTTTTCACAGCTCGATCGTGTCGTTGAAGAGAAGGTGGATGCAGTTATTTTGGATATTGGTGTCTCTTCAATGCAGCTTGATGAAGCAGAAAGAGGTTTTTCTTTTCAAAAAGATGGTCCATTGGATATGCGAATGGCTCAGACTGGTTTTACAGCCAGCGATGTTGTCAATCATTTAAAAGCAAGGGATTTGGCACGTATTTTTAAGATATTAGGGGAAGAGCGTTATGCGGGGCGAATTGCACGGATGATTGAAAAGCGTCGTGTTGTGCAGCCTTTTTTGCGTACAGGTGATTTGGCGTATGCTATCGAAACGTTGATAGGACGTAAACCGGGAGATCGTATTCATCCGGCAACACGTGTATTTCAGGCTCTTCGTATCTATGTTAATGATGAAATTGGTGAATTGGCATGTGGTTTATTTGCTGCTGAACGCGTTTTAAAAGCTGGAGGCCGTTTGGGGGTTGTCAGTTTTCATTCTCTTGAAGATCGTATGGTCAAAAGATTTTTTTCGGCTCGTTCTGGAGAATGTATGAGATCACGCTATCTGCCAGAAATAAAGGCTGCTCCAGCAACATTTTTTCCTTTGTTTAGAGGTGGGATCACGGCAACTAAAGAGGAGTTACAGAAAAATCCTCGTTCACGTTCTGCGAGGTTGCGTATTGGTGTACGGACTGAAGCAGAGGCTCTTGCAGCAGATATGAAATTATTTGGTTTAGCAGAGATTGCCAGTTTTGAAGGCAGCAAAAAATGACAGTTTTTCGTACATTTGATATGATTTTAGTGTTGATTATGATTTGTATGGCAGGACTTACTTATAAGGTAAAATATGATGTTCAAAAACGAATGAACGAAGTTCTTCATCTTGAGCATGAAATTGCTGCAGCAAAAAATACGGTAAGTTTGCTTCATGCTGAGTGGGCTGTGATGATAAGTCCTTCACGCATGCAAAAACTTGCGAAACGTTATCAGAAAGAACTTGGGTTAGAGGTTATACAGCCGCGTCAAATCGTGGAGTTTAAAGACATTCCGGTATGGGCACATGATCAAATTGAAGAAGTGATTAAACAAAATATCTTGGAAGATAATCAAAATATTTTGACAAATAATCGGGCTTCTCAGATCAATAGTGTTATCCAAAAAGGCGCGCAGTAATGAAATCGACTTTTTTATTCTCACAGAAGAAAAAGCGCTTAAAGAATTCGTTGAATAATCATAATGTTTCTGTTCGTCGTCCCCATTCTAGTCGTCCACGTTTGCTTTTTTCGTTGTTCTGCTTTTTAATTTTATATGGCATCATGGGGGCTTGCCTTATTTCTTATGGGTTGGAAGGTGGACAGATTGAAGAAGCAAAAGGGCCAGGAGTTCTTCAATTGATGGCACGGCCTGATATCGTTGATCGTAATGGTCGTTTATTGGCAACAGATATTAAAACTTATTCACTTTTTGCTGAGCCACGACGTATTATTGATGTGGATGAAACAATTGAATTGCTCTCAACAGTTTTGCCTGATCTTAATTGGCAGGAAACCTATAAGCGCTTAAAAAGAAAATCTAGTTTTTCTTGGATACAGCGGGGGTTAACACCAATGCAGAAGACGCAAATTATGGCTCTTGGTATACCAGGAATTGGTTTTCGGACTGAAATTCGTCGCTTTTATCCTGATGGACCTGTAACTTCCCATATTCTCGGTATGGTGAATGTTGATAATCAGGGCATTGCAGGTATGGAAAAATATATTGATGATGCGGGGTTGAGTGCTTTGCGTGCCGCTGGTCTTGCCATGGAAGAATCATTAAAACAAGTTCAGCTTTCGATTGATGTGCGTGTTCAGGCAATTGTTCATGATGAACTTATTCAGGCTATGAAGCGTTATAAGGCAATTGCTGCAGGAGCTGTTATTTTAAATATACATACGGGGGAAGTTTTGGCTTTGGCATCACTACCAGATTTTGATCCTGGAAATCCTATCGAAGCTTTAAAAAGTGATCGTCTCAATCGGATGACGGCAGGAGCTTTTGAAATGGGATCAATTATTAAAAGTTTTACGACAGCCATGGCACTTGATTCCAATATTTTTCATTTAAACAGTATTATTGATGCTTCAAAGCCAATAAAAGCAAGTAGTGGGTATACTATTCATGATTTTCATGGAAAAAATCGACCCTTAACGTTATGGGAGGTTTTTATTTATTCTTCTAATATTGGTTCTGCTAAAGAGGCATTGGCGATAGGGATTGATAAACATCGTGGTTTTTTGCAAAAACTTGGATTACTGGATCGTCTCACAACAGAGTTGCCTGAAGTTGCCCACCCTATTGTACCACATCATTGGAAGGATATCCATTCTATGACGATTTCTTTTGGGCATGGTATGGCAACAACACCCTTGCAAACAGCTGTCGGGGCTGCTGCTTTAATGAATGGTGGTTGGTTAATTGCTCCGACATTTTTAAAACGGACAAAAGAACAAACTCTGCACCATGCAAAACGGGTTTTGCAGGCTAAAACAAGTCAAAATATGCGTTACCTTTATCAATTAAATAGTGATATTGGTTCTGGACGTAATGCAAAAGTAGAAGGCTATCGTGTAGGTGGTAAGACAGGAACAGCTGAAAAAGTTGAAAATGGCAAATATTCTAAAACAAAAAATTTCAATAGTTTTCTTGCTGCTTTTCCTATTGAAGATCCTGCTTATGTTGTTTTAACAATTATTGATGAACCAAAGCCTGCAGAGGGACAGCGTTCAGCAACAGCGGGAATGAATGCTGGACCAATGCTTGCTAATATTGTTCGTCGCACAGCTAGTTTTCTTGGTGTAAAACCCGATTTTAAAAAAGAATATGAGCTTCTTTTAAGTAAAAAGAGCAATTCAAGTTTCGTTAAACAACAGTAAAATAAATACAAAGGTGCATCGTTATGTTGTTTGGAACAGTTTTTACAGAATGTGTTGAAGATGAAAGTCTTTCTTCAATAGTAATAACAGGAATAAGTGTGGATTCTCGGCAAGTTTTGCCGGGCTATGTTTTTGTCGCTGTTCAGGGGAAAAAAAGTGATGGAAGACACTATATAGATGATGCGATAAAGCGTGGCGCACGAGCAATCGTTACAGACTGTCATGCTGTTCTTGAGGATTTATCTGTTCCCATTTTACGTGTTTCTAATGTTCGTCATAGTTTAGCGTTGGCAGCTGCACGTTTTTACGGTTCTCAGCCTGAAACGGTCGTTGCTGTGACTGGTACAAGTGGTAAAACATCTGTTGTCTCTTTTCTTCGGCAAATTTGGACTTATGCTGGATTTTGTGCTGCGAGTATAGGAACGGTTGGTGTTGTTTCTCCTAAACGGAATGTTTATGGTTCTCTCACAACACCTGATCCGGTCGTCTTGCACCGTCTTCTTTATGAAATTTCTCATGAAGGTGTGACTCATGCAGCTCTTGAAGCTTCTTCGCATGGGCTTGATCAAGGACGACTTGATGGAGTTCGTTTAACGGCTGGTGCCTTTACTAATTTAGGGCGAGATCACATGGATTATCACACGGGGGTAGAGGATTATTTGCGGGCTAAAATGAGGTTGTTTGATACACTTTTGCCTGTATCTTCTCCTGCTTTGATTTTTGCTGATGATGTTTATTCACAAAAGGTTATTGATGTTGTTACACAAGCACGCCGCCGTGTCTTGACAATTGGTCGTAAGGGGCAATTTATCACGATTAATCGTGTTGAACATCAACGCTCAAAACAGTGTATTGAGTGTCGTGTGGAAAATAATATTTATACATTTGATTTGCCTTTGGCTGGAGATTTTCAGGTAGCCAATGCGCTTATGGCAGCGGGGTTAGCAATTGCAACTGGTGTTTCACCTCGTAAGGTTTTTTCTGCGCTTGAAACTTTGCAGGGGGCACCTGGGCGGTTGGAATTTGTGGGAAAGACAGAAAATAATGCGCCTGTTTATATTGATTATGCCCATAAACCAGAAGCTTTGGAGCAGGTTTTGCTTTCTGTTCGTCCCTTTACGCAAGGGCGTTTGATCGTTGTTTTTGGTTGTGGAGGAGATCGTGATCAAGGAAAAAGACCTTTGATGGGAAAAATTGCGGCGGATAAAGCGGATATTGTTATTGTAACGGATGATAATCCTCGCACAGAAATGCCAGAAAAAATACGCAAGGATATTTTACAGGCGGTGCCAACAGCAATAGAGATAGCAGATCGTGGAGAGGCTATTTCTTACGCGGTGGAGCTTTTGAAAGTTGGTGATACATTAATCATTGCTGGAAAAGGTCATGAGGATGGCCAAATTATAGGGCAGACAACTTATCCTTTTTCAGATCGTCTGAAAGCGATAGAAGCTTTAGAGGACCGAAAGAAATGACAACTTTATGGGATAAGCAAGCACTTGTTGCTGCAGTTAATGGTGTTGTAATGGGAAGCCTGCCAGAAACTTTTTCTGGGGTTTCCATTGATAGCCGTACTCTTGCGGAAGGGGATGTTTTTTTCTGCATTAAAGGGCATCATCTTGATGGTCATGATTTTGCTGCGCAAGCTTATGAACGAGGTGCAGGCGTTCTTATCGTTGCGGAACACCGTTTGAGGGATATGAAAAAGATATCGGCTCCACTTATTGTTGTTCCTGATGTTTTGCAAGCCTTAGAAAAACTTGCACAAGCTGCACGCAAACGTTCAAGAGCTAAGATTATCGCGATAACAGGATCGGTGGGAAAAACAACGACAAAAGAGGCTTTGAAACAAGCACTTGCAACGGTTGGGAATGTTCATGCGAATCTCGCTTCTTTAAACAATTGCTGGGGGGTTCCACTCACTTTAGCGCGGATGCCTATGGAGAGTGATTATGGTATCTTTGAAATTGGCATGAATCATAGAGATGAGATTCGCCCTCTGGTCAAACTTGTTTGTCCGCATGTTGCTCTCATTACGCATATTTGTGCAGGACATATGGGTTTTTTCAAAAATCTTGAAGAAATAGCAAAGGCAAAAGCTGAAATTTTTGAAGGATTAGATGAAAAAGGAATTGCCATTTTAAATGCGGATAGTGATTTTTTTTCTTATCTCGTTCAAAAAGCAAAGAAATGTGGTGTAAAGAAGATCTTAAGCTTTGGTGAGACTAAAGATGCTGATTATCAAGCGCGAGATATACGTCTTCTAACTGATAGTACTTCTATGATTGTGCGTATTGGGGGGCGGGATAGGAAGGTTCAAATTGGTGCTCCAGGACGCCATATTGTGCAAAATAGTTTAGGGGTTATCGCTGCTTGTGATGCTATGGGAGTTGAGTTAGAGCCTGTTCTTCTTTCTTTTCGCTATTTTTCTTCTCAAAAGGGGCGAGGTGTTCGTTATCGACTGTCTTTATCAAATGGGGGTGAATTTTATCTCATTGATGAAAGCTATAATGCAAATCCTGCTTCTATGCGTGCTGCGCTTGAGCTTCTTGCTACAGGACCAGTCGGGGAAGAGGGGCGGCGAATTGCTATTTTAGGAGATATGCTAGAGTTAGGGGAGTATAGTGAAAAGCTTCATCGTGATTTAATAAAGCCAATACGTCTTTCCGGTGCTAATCCGGTTTTTCTATTTGGTGAGGCGATGAAATCTTTAGTCAGTGATTTGTCTGCTGGTGTTAAGGTTCATTATGCTGAAAATATTGAGAAAATTTTATCTCTCCTTTTAGCAGAAATTTCTTCTGGGGATCTGCTTATGGTTAAATCATCCAATAGCCTTTGTTCATCAAATATTGTGACTGCATTGCTTGACCGCTATAAAGCGGTTTCTTCATAGTTTTAAGAGGTTTTTTGTACCATGATGCTGTTTTTTTCTTCGTTTAGTGATTGGCTTCCAGGTGTGAATGTATTTCGTTATATTACTTTTCGCACGATAGCGGCTATGCTTAATTCGGGGCTCATCGTCTTTTTGTTTGGACCTAGCATCATTGCTTCTCTTAAATTGCGGCAGGGTAAGGGGCAACCGATTCGTGCGGATGGTCCTCAAACACATTTTAAAAAGGCTGGAACACCTACAATGGGTGGATTGATGATTTTAACCGGTATTGTGGTATCGGCATTTTTGTGGTGTAATTTATCGAATATTTATTTTTGGGTATCGCTATTGGTTATGCTTTCTTTTGGGGCAATTGGATTTTATGACGATTATCTTAAGGTCACAAAACAAACAGACAAAGGATTTTCTGGGAAAGCACGGTTAAGTTTGGAGTTTTGTGTTGCCGCAATTGCTGCTTTTGTCATCCTACAAATTGGCTCATCTGGATTCGCTTTGCCTTTTTTGAAAGATTATCTTATCAATTTGGGCTGGTTTTTTATTCCTTTTTCTGCTTTTGTTATTGTCGCGACGGGTAATGCGGTTAATTTGACGGATGGACTTGATGGCCTTGCTATTGTTCCTGTGATGGTTGCAGCCTTATCTTTTGCTCTGATTGCTTATCTTTCTGGTAATATGAATTTTGCTGATTATCTCCAAATCCATTATGTATCGGGAGCAGGTGAATTGGCTGTTTTATTGGGAGCTGTTGTTGGGGCAGGGCTTGGTTTTTTATGGTTTAATGCACCACCTGCAGCTATTTTTATGGGAGATACTGGTTCGTTGGCTCTTGGAGGATTATTAGGGACTGTTGCAGTCGCTACGAAGCACGAAATTGTTTTGGCTCTTATTGGTGGGCTTTTTGTTGTGGAAGCTTTTTCGGTCGTTATTCAGGTTGGTTATTTCAAATTAACAAGAAAACGAGTGTTTCTTATGGCACCGATACATCATCATTTTGAGAAAAAAGGCTGGACTGAAAGCCAAGTCGTGATACGCTTTTGGATTATTTCAATTGTTCTCGCTCTCATAGGTCTTTCAACACTTAAATTGCGGTGAGAATGTGATTTCTGTTACGTGTTATAAAGGTCAAAAAGTTGCTCTGTTTGGGTTGGGACAGTCTGGACTAGCAACGGCACAAGCATTGATGCGTGGCGGTGCAGAAGTGGTGGCGTGGGATGATAGTCCTTCAAGCGTGCAGATGGCTTTTCGGCACAATATTCCAACGCGAAATCTCCGTTATGAAGATTGGTCAGAATTTGTTGCATTGATTGTAGCTCCTGGAGTTCCTTTAAATTATCCTCAACCCCATTGGGTTGTTGAAAAAGCACGAAAAAAAAAATATAGAAATTATCGGTGATATTGAATTATTTGTTCGTGCGCGCCAGCATTTTTTACAGCATTATGGTTTTTGTGACCAAGATGTTCCTTTCATTGCGATTACGGGGACGAATGGAAAGTCAACCACAACGGCTTTACTTGCGCATTTGTTGGAAAAAATGGGTTATGATGTGCAGGTGGGGGGGAATATCGGAAAGGCAATATTGACGCTTAAGCCATTTGTTAAAAAACGTATCTATGTGATTGAATGTTCATCATTTCAAATTGATCTTACTCCCTCTCTTCAGCCGACCATTGGACTTTTATTGAATTTAACACCTGATCATATTGATCGACATGGGAGTTTTGCCTGTTATGTGCAAACCAAAAGGCATCTGATTGCTCAGGCTTCTCAGGCTTTCATTTCAGTTGATGATGCAGCTTGTCGGGTTTTATATCAACAGTTACTTCATGATGGGAAGCAAATTGAGGCAGTTTCCAAGGATCATTTTGTTGAAAATGGTTTTTATGCAGATGGGACCAAGCTCTTTTCTGTTCGTCAAGGACAGCGCCATATGCTTGCAGATCTTGCTCCTATGGCGGTGTTACGTGGGAGACATAATGCGCAAAATGCCCTTATGGCATTAGCAACATTGCAGGCTTTAAAAATAACTGATCCTTCTGTGAACAAGCATTTAGCAAGTTATAAAGGGTTGGATCATCGTATGCAGCAGGTGCGTAAAATGGGGGCGGTTTTGTTTATCAATGACAGCAAGGCTACTAATGCAGATGCAACAGCTCCTGCTCTTTCCACCTTTAATGATATTTTTTGGATTGTTGGGGGACAGGCAAAAAAGGGAGGGATAGAGTCTCTTAGAGAATTTTTTCCTAAAATTCGTAAAGCCTATTTGATTGGGAGCGCGGCAGAAGAATTTGCTCGCACTATTGGATCTGCGTTTCCCTTTTCTATAAGTTTAACTTTGAAAAATGCGGTGCGTGAAGCAGCTGTTGACGCAATGGGTTGTAAGGAAAAAGAGGTGACGGTTCTTTTGTCACCTGCTTGTGCAAGTTATGACCAATTTAAAAATTATGAAATGCGAGGCGAAGCATTTGTCTCTTTTGTGATGCAGTTACAATAAAAAAGCATCAGTTATAAAAAAATATTTTTGCGTTAAGACTCCAGAATCTTTTTTTGTGTAATTTAGTTTTTAAAGTGTTTGTTAAACAGGCTGGGGAACCATATCACTTTGAGATAATTTATAAAATGGATAAGGTGGATATCATGGTGACGCGTGCAGATAGAGATCCAATTGCTAATTGGTGGTGGACGATTGATCGCTCTATCTTTGCAGCTTGTTTAATTTTAATGGGAATTGGCATTATGCTGTCTTTTGCTGCCAGCCCTATTATTGCAAAAAAAATCGGAATTGCTGATAGTTTTTATTTTGTTCGGTGGCATATCATTTTTAGCATTTCAGCATTTTTTACGATGGTTACCATTTCCTTTTTTTCGCTTTCTAATATTCGTCGTTTATGTGCTCTTTTGCTCATTGTAACGCTTGCTCTTATGGTTGCAACCTTATTTTGGGGTCCAGAATTAAAGGGAGCACGGAGGTGGATTCTACTATTTGGTTTTTCTGTACAGGCTTCAGAGTTTATGAAGCCAGCTTTTGTGGTTATGTCCGCTTGGCTTTTTTCAGAACAGATACGCAGGAGGGGAATTCTGGGTTATACGTTAGCGATTCTACTTTATGCCATTTGTTGTGTGCTTCTGGTTTTGCAGCCTGATATTGGACAAACAGTTTTAATAAGTGCAACATGGGGGGGGCTATTTTTTATTGCTGGTGTACCTCTTACCATTATTTTTCTCTTTCTCATTTTAGGCGTTGTAGGAATTATTTTAGCTTATCTTTTTCTGCATCATGTGCGCGAGCGTATTAATGGTTTTTTGACAGGTGAAGGGGATACGTTTCAAGTGGATGTAGGACGTGAGGCTATTTTGAATGGTGGTTGGTTTGGGCAAGGCCCTGGGGAGGGAACAGTAAAACGTATCATTCCTGATAGCCATACAGATTTTGTATTTTCCGTTGCTGCTGAAGAATATGGTATTATTCTTTGTTTATTAATTATGATGCTTTTTGGCTTTATCGTTATGCGTTCATTGTATATAGCCATGAATACACGTGATTCCTTTATACGTCTTGGTATTACTGGCATAGCAATGATGATTGGCTTTCAATCAGCGATTAATATGGCCGTTAATCTTCACTTAATTCCTCCAAAAGGCATGACATTGCCTTTTATTTCTTATGGTGGTTCTTCGATGGTGGCGATTGCGTTTTCAATGGGCATTTTGCTCAGTTTAACACGTCGTTGGCCAGAAGCGCGCCTTTCAGCTTTTTCTTCCTCTTCTGTCTTGGATACCCCTTATGAATGATAAAAAAGTTATTGTTTTGGTGGCTGGTGGTACAGGTGGACATCTTTTTCCTGCTGAAGCCCTTTCTGTTGAATTAAGGCAGCGTGGATATGATGTTCATTTAATAACAGATGAAAGAGCACGACCTTTTGTTCGGTGCTTTGATGAAGGGCATATTCATATCGTTTCATCGGCAACATTTACACGACGCCATCCTTTTGCTCTGATAAAGACGTTTTGGTCTTTGCTAAGGGGGATGGGGCAAACGTTGGCGTTGTTTTATAAATTACGTCCTGTTCTTGTTGGAGGATTTGGGGGGTATCCGAGCTTTCCTCCTCTTTTTATTGCGGCCTTAACGAGGCGTGTAACATTTATTCATGAACAAAATGCTGTTATGGGGCGTGCCAATCGGGTGTTGGCAATTTTTGTGCGTGCAATCGCTGGTGGTTTGTTGTCACCAAAAGGCGCTTATGCTCATAAAATACTTTTGACGGGGAATCCTGTCCGTGAGGCTGTGTTGAAGGCGGCCAAAATTCCTTATCATTCTTCAGAGGGAGAAAAGCCATTTAATTTTTTGATTTTTGGAGGTAGCCAAGGGGCTTCTGCTTTTTCACATATTGTTCCAGAAGCTATTGCTTTATTTGATGATAAGAACCGTAAACGTTTACGAATTGTACAGCAAGTCCGCGGTGAAGCAGGAAGGTTGATCAAAATCTATCGTGATATGGGCGTACAAGCAGAAGTTGCTCCTTTCTTTGATGATATGGCTGAACGTATGGCACATGCTCATTTTATTTTGTCGCGCGCTGGGGCTTCGTCCGTTTGTGAGATAGCGGTGATTGGTAGACCTGCTTTGCTTGTTCCCTATCCCCATGCTTTAGATCATGATCAGGCTGCCAATGCAGCTCTGCTTGCTCGTGTAGGTGGTGCGCAAATTGTATCAGAAAAAGATTTAAATGCACAAAAGCTTTTTTCTCTTTTAATGCACGCTTGTTGTGCGCCCCATTTATTGGAAAAACAAGCGCTTGCTGCAAAAAAAGTTGGACAACCTCATGCAACCCGTTGCCTTGCTGATATGGCTGAGTCCTTAATTGCAGGGCGATTGTTGTCAGATATAAAAGAGGAGCTTTTTAATGAAAATGCCACTTGATATAGGCGTTATCCATTTTATCGGAATCGGGGGGATCGGTATGAGTGGAATTGCGGAGGTTTTTTATAATCTTGGCTATAAAGTTCAAGGGTCAGATCAAGTTGAAAGTGCAAATGTTGAACGTTTGCGGAAAAAAGGAATTAACGTTCATATAGGTCATTGTGCTGAAAACTTAGGGAATGCAGAGGTTGTTGTTTTTTCTACTGCCGTTAAAAAAACAAATCCTGAGTATATTGCTGCAAAGGAAAGACATTTGCCGCTTGTCAGACGTGCAGAAATGCTGGCGGAGCTGATGCGGTTTCGGCGTGCAATTGCGGTGGGTGGTACACATGGTAAAACAACAACCACATCAATGGTCGCAGCCCTTCTTGATGCTGGTCATTTTGATCCAGTGGTGATTAATGGCGGTATTATTAATGCTTATGGTACGAATTCTCGTACAGGAGATGGCGATTGGATGATTGTTGAAGCTGATGAAAGTGATGGTACATTTTTAAAGCTGCCTGCTGATATTGCTGTTATTACTAATATTGACGCTGAGCATTTGGATCATTATGGAAATTTTGATGCTGTGCGTGAGGCTTTTCGGCAATTCGTAGAAAATGTTCCTTTTTATGGTTTTGCTGTTTTGTGTCTTGATCATCCAGAGGTTCAGTCATTGGCGGGCCGTATTGATGATCGTTGGGTGATCACTTATGGTGCAAATCCACAAGCGGATGTTCGTTTTCTTAATCTTTCGATGGATGGTCAAAAAACGCATTTTGATGTTCTTGTTCGCTCACGCAAAACAGGAAGAAAGATTGAGTTGAAAAATTTGCTTTTGCCCATGGCAGGGCAGCATAATGTTGCTAATGCAACGGCGGCGATTGCTATTGCGCATGAACTAGGCATTTCAAATGAAGCTATAAAAAGGGGCTTAGCAGAATTTGGCGGAGTAAAACGGCGTTTTACGCGAACAGGAAATTGGCGTGGCATTGAAATATTTGATGATTATGGACATCATCCTGTTGAAATAAAGGCTGTTTTGCGTGCAGCACGTGAGAGTGCAAAAGGGCGTGTTATTGCGATTGCACAACCCCATCGGTATTCACGTTTGTATCATTTATTTGATGATTTTTCTGCTTGTTTTAATGATGCAGATACAGTGTTGATTACGCCCGTTTATGCGGCTGGTGAAGAGCCTATTGTAGGATTTGGTTCTCAAGAATTGGTAGAGCATATTAAAATGGCGGGTCATCGTGATGTGCGCTTGATACATAGTCTGGAAGATGTCGTGTCTCTTGTCTCAAAATTTGCTCAGGCAGAGGATTATGTTGTTTTTCTTGGTGCTGGCAATATCACACAATGGGCTTGTGCGTTGCCTCATCAATTAGCGGTATTGGATGGTCATGGTAAATTTTCAGCACATTGATGGTGAGGCGCTATTGGCGCAATTGCAACCACTGTTGGGTGGCGTGAGAGGAAAGCTTACACCTAATGTTGAGATGCGTAAGGTAACGTGGTTTCGCACGGGCGGGTTGGCAGAGCTTTTTTATCAGCCTGTTGATGAAGAAGATTTGGCTCTCTTTCTTCAAAATTTGCCTGAATTTGTTCCTGTAACAATTGTCGGTATTGGTTCTAATCTTCTGGTGCGTGATGGGGGGGTTCCTGGTGTTGTGATTCGTCTTTCGCCAAAAAAATTTGGGCAAGTGAAGCAAGTTTCTCCAAAAGGCTTTTTAGTTGGTGCTGGTACGGCGGATAAACATTTAGCTGCTGCCGCTTTAGAAGCTGAGATTGCAGGTTTTCATTTTTATCATGGTATTCCCGGAGGTCTTGGAGGAGCTCTCAAAATGAACGCGGGTGCGAATGGTGTTGAAACTGCAGCGCGTGTTGTCGAGGTCTATGCGCTGGATCGTAAAGGGCAACGTCATATCTTGAGTGTGAAAGATATGCATTATTCCTATCGCCATTGTGATATTCCTAAAGATTTTATTTTTACGGCTGCTTTATTAGAAGGAAGAATCGGCAATAAAGATGATATTCGTGCTGCTATGGATGAAGTTGCCCTCCACAGAGAAACAGTGCAACCTATTCGCGAAAAAACAGGGGGGTCAACTTTCAAAAATCCTGAGAATACATCCGCGTGGCGCGTGATTGATGAAGCAGGGTGTCGTGGTTTACAGATTGGTGGCGCTCAAATGAGTGAAATGCACTGTAATTTTATGATTAATACAGGGCAAGCAACAGGATATGATCTTGAAGCATTGGGAGAAACAGTGCGTGCGCGTGTTTTTGCAAATTCAGCCCACCTTTTACAATGGGAAATAGAGCGTATTGGTCAATTTGAGCGTGGTCGAAGTGTTTCTCCTTTTGATCCATTTCATTGATTTATTGTTCACTAAAAAAGTGAAAATAAAAAATTGAGTCATTTCAAAGAGATAATAAAAAAATTCTATTAAGAATCAATAAATTAACAAAGAATCTCTTGCATCAGGCTTTTGAGTCTGATTCATTATGCAAAATGCTAGGTTATTGATTCGCAAGGATAAACTTTGTTTTTCCTGTATGTGGTGCTGATGTATTCTATATAGACTACATATAGTATGCGAAAGAGGGTGATTTATTATGAAAGATAAACATATAGCTGTGTTAATGGGAGGTTTTTCTTCTGAACGGTCTATAAGTTTATCTTCGGGGGCGGCGTGTGCTGATGTTCTAGAGGTGCAGGGGTATCGCGTGAGCCGCGTGGATGTTGACGCTCATATTGCTTCTGTTCTTGAACAGTTGCAGCCCGATATTGCCTTCAATGCATTGCATGGTCCATTTGGTGAAGATGGCCGGATCCAGGGGATTCTTGAATATTTAAAAATTCCTTATACCCATTCTGGTGTGATGGCATCCGCTTTGGCAATGGATAAGGGACGTGCAAAAATTATCGTTGAAAATTTTGGGGTTTGTGTTGCTCCTTCTCGTATCATGAGCCGCTTTGCTTTGGGACAAACGCATCCCATGGAGCCTCCTTATGTAATTAAACCTGTGTGTGAAGGATCAAGTTTTGGTGTTGTCATTGTCCAGGAAAATGAAGCAGCACCGCCGCATAGTATTGGGGGAGCTGAGTGGGGGTATGCTGATGAGGTGATGATTGAAAAATATATTCCTGGTCGTGAATTGACTTGTGCTGTTTTGGGGAATGAAGTGCTGGATGTGTGTGAAATTCTTCCCGATAAACACTTTCCATTCTACGATTATGACTCGAAATATAAAACGGGTGGTTCTCTTCACATTTGTCCTGCACAACTTTCACTAAATATTTACCAAAGTGTGCAAAGAATGTCTTTAGCAGCCCATCAGGCGATAGGGTGTCGAGGTGTTAGCCGTTCTGATTTTCGTTTTGATGAGAAAACGGGAGAATTGGTTTGGCTTGAAATTAATACGCAACCCGGTATGACATCGACGTCTCTTCTTCCTGATATTGCAAAAGCGAGCGGCCGTACTTACGGCGATATTGTTCAATGGATGGTGGAGGACGCATCATGTATGCGTTGAATGTTAATAAAACAAATGTTCCGATGGAGGTGCTTTCAGTGCCGGCTTTGCCACGTCTTTATCGTCGTTTTCTCCGGTTTATGTTTGAGTTTGTTTTTGTCAATATTCATATTCCACGCCATTTCGGCTCTTTTGCTGTTGTATGGTTTTTCTTTGTTACGGCTTTTTATGGACTTTCATCAAGTGGTCAGATGGCTGTGATCGTAAATACGATCATATTGGATAGTAGTTTTGTGGTCACTCATGTCGATATAAGCGGTAATAAGCGCTTGGCAAAGCAGGATATTTTTAAAATTTTAAAACTTGATGTTGCGCCTTCTATATTCACTTTTGATGTTGAAAGAGCACGTTCTCTTTTGGAAAAACAGGCTTGGGTGCAATCGGCTAATGTTCAGAAAATTTATCCCAATAGAATGCGCATTTCCATTGTGGAGCGTGAACCCTATGCCATTTGGCAACATGATGGCATAATGGATATTGTTGATAATACAGGTCGTGTCATTGTGCCTTTTAAAGGGGAAATTGTTCGGGATTTACCTCTTGTGGTTGGGCAGGGTGCACAAAATGCTGCTAAAGTGTTTATTCAAGCGCTGTCAGTCTATCCGGAAGTATATGATCGTATTCGTGCTTTTGTGCGGGTAGGTGATCGACGTTGGGATCTTGTTTTGAATAATGGAATGCGCGTTATGTTGCCTGAAAATGGTGCTCTTGAAAGGCTTTCTTCTCTTTTTTCGTCCGGTACAATGCAAGATCTTTTATCTCGCGATATTCTCAGTGTTGATTTACGTCTTGCTGATCGAATTACTGTTTCTTTATCAGATGAAACGTTGGAGCGTTATCATACTACTGTAGCAGAAGAAGAACGTATTTTAAAAGCGCGAAAGGCAGGAAGCCTATGATGCTGCTCAGATCACATCATTTGAAGGGGCGTAAAACACGTTTTTTAACGGTACTTGATGTCGGTTCAAGTAAGATTGTTTGTCTTATTGCTTGTTTGCGTCCTTTGAAGCATGCGCACTATTTACATGGTCGTACACATTCTACGGAAATTCTAGGCTTTGGAGTGCAGCGTTCACGTGGTATTAAATCTGGTGTTGTCATGGATATGTTTGCAGCAGAACAATCCATAAGATTGGCTGTTGATGCGGCAGAAAAAATGGCGGGTTTGGTGGTGGATTCAGTGATTGTGAATTTTTCCTCAAGTCGATTACAAAGTGCTTTGATTAATGGAAAGGTCCATTTGAATGGTCGTGAAGTCACCAAGCGTGATATGCGTATGGCCTTTTCAGATGTTTCGCGTAAAGCCTTTGATGCTGAACGTCATGTTATGCACTCAGTTCCAGTTTCTTATGTATTGGATGGAGATAAAGGAATTTTTGATCCTATTGGCATGGCAGGGGAAACATTTGGTGTCGACGTGCATGTGGTAACAGCAGAAACAGCCTCTTTGCGTAATTTAGAAACTTGTATTAATCGTGCACATTTGAGTGTTGAAGCAATGGTTGCTACTCCCTTTGCAAGTGGTCTTGCTGTCTTGATGAATGATGAGGCGCGTTTAGGGGCTGCATGTATTGATTTTGGTGGTGGAACAACAACATTTTCAGTGTTTTTTGAGGGGAAATTTATTCATGCGGATGCTCTTGCTGTTGGGGGGCATCATGTGACTCTTGATGTTGCGCGCGGATTTTCTATGTCTTTAACAGAGGCGGAACGTTTAAAAGTTGTTTATGGTTCAGCACTTTTAACAAGTGCTGATGAGCGGCAAATGATTAATGTAGCAGAAATTGGGAGTGAACAGCGTGAAACTCAATATCCTCGCGCGGTTCTTGGGCGTATCATTCGTGCGCGTGTTGAAGAAATTTTAGAAATGGTCCGTGATTGTTTAAATCGTTCTGGTTTTGGTCACATCATTGGTAAACGTGTTATTTTGACTGGGGGAGCAAGCCAGTTAACAGGATTGCCAGAAATGGCACGTACTATATTAGGAAGAAATGTTCGTATCGGGCGGCCTTTAGGTATTTCGAGGCTTCCTTCTCTTGCAAAAGGGGCGGCGTTTACATCTGCTGTTGGGTTGTTAATTTATCCGCAATTGGTGGGGTTTGAAGAAAAAACAATGCAGGCGGCAGGAAATCATTTATCGATGGGCACGCGTGGATATTTTCAGCGTGTTGGTCAGTGGTTGCGTGAGAGTTTTTAGTTAAGTGTCTAGTTGGATAAATTTCATCGCTTTGGCTTGCGGTGTCTTATGAGAAGGAAAAGAAAATGACGATTAATCTGCATCGGCCAGATATCGCGGAATTGAAGCCACGCATTACCGTTTTTGGTGTTGGAGGTGGTGGCGGGAATGCCGTGAATAATATGATAAATGCTGGTCTTCAGGGAGTTGACTTTGTTGTTGCAAATACGGATGCACAGGCTTTGGCTATGTCAAAGGCTGAACGTGTTATCCAACTTGGGGCAGCTGTGACAGAAGGTTTGGGTGCTGGGGCTTTGCCGGAAGTTGGACAAGCGGCGGCGGAGGAATGTATTGATGAAATTATTGATCATCTTGCAGACTCTCATATGGTTTTCATTACTGCTGGTATGGGGGGAGGAACTGGAACAGGAGCTGCTCCCGTTGTTGCTCGCGCAGCGCGTGAAAAAGGTATTTTGACTGTTGGTGTTGTGACAAAGCCGTTTCAGTTTGAAGGCGCACGTCGTATGAAAACGGCAGAGGCTGGTATTGAAGAATTACAAAAGTCTGTCGATACATTGATTGTTATTCCCAATCAAAATCTTTTCCGTATTGCAAATGATAAGACAACGTTTGCTGATGCTTTTGCTATGGCTGACCAAGTGCTTTATTCTGGTGTTGCTTCCATTACGGATTTGATGATTAAAGAGGGTTTGATTAACCTTGATTTTGCTGATGTTCGTTCTGTTATGCACGAAATGGGTCGAGCCATGATGGGAACGGGTGAGGCATCTGGTGATGGGCGTGCTTTGGCTGCGGCTGAAGCTGCCATTGCAAACCCATTGTTGGATGATACCTCTATGCGTGGGGCGCGTGGTTTATTGATTTCTATTACGGGTGGTCGTGATATGACTCTCTTTGAAGTTGATGAAGCTGCTAATCGTATTCGTGAAGAAGTAGATGCTGATGCGAATGTGATCTTTGGCGCTATTGATGATGAGTCATTGGAAGGTGTTATTCGTGTTTCTGTGGTTGCCACCGGTATTGATCGTGAAGTTAGTGATGTGGTTCAGTCCTCTCATCCTCAGATTCAAAGGACTGCTTCTTCAATACGCAAGAGCGATCCTGGAACGTCACACAGTTCTTTTCATGTTCAATCTTCGCCTCTGCGTTCTGAGTCAATGGTAGAAGTAATCGAATCACTTGAAATAGAGAAGGGTAAATCAACCGGAGAACAGTTCCGTCCCAAAAGTCAAATTTTTGCACATCCTGCAGACTCAATGACGACACGAAGTGCGACGAATGCTGTTGCGTATGGTTCAAATGCTGTTCAGGAACAGAGATCAAATGTGCCTCGTATGCAAGTAAGCCGTGGTTCTCAACAGGCGATGACGGCTCCTGTGAGTATGGAGGCAACAGCGCATGTTCTTGATGAGATGACAGGGCTTGTGAAGCAAAAAGAAAAGCCAGTGCAACCAAAACAAATGCAAGCGCGCGCTCCAATGCGTATGCCTGAGTTAAAGGATTTTCCACCTGTTGCTCATGGACAAAGTCAAAGAACATTTGTGACTGATCAAGGTCCTCGTAATCTTTGGCAGCGTTTGAAACAGAGCTTGACACATCGTGAAGAAGCTGAGCCAGAAGCGAGGCTGGAGCCTGCTGTTAGATCGTCTCAGCAGAAAGAGTCTCATGTTTACAATAAAAATTCTCAGGCGCTTTCTCAAGATGCTTCTGTTTATGTTCCACGTCGTTCTGGTGAGCTGCATCCTCAGGTACCACAAGATCAGCGTACATTTATAAGTGAAGAAGATCAGTTGGAAATACCAGCATTTTTACGTCGTCAGGCAAATTAATTGATGAAAAATGAGGTAAAGTAAGAAATTTTATTATTTCTTTAATGATCAGACAAAAATTATACAGTAAAATATATTACTGTTTTTTGGATAAAATACTTTGTTTAAAAAAAACCGCTTATAATAAGCGGTTTTTTTTATTATTTACTATGAATATTTTTTATAGTTTTATAAATTTTGTTAAAAGATGTACAAGCAATTTAATAACATGATATGATGAATTTAGTACCAAAATATCAGTCTACTCTTAAAAAAGCAGTAACATTTAAGGGGATTGGCGTTCACAGTGGCTGTTTGTCAGTGGTAAAGATTTGTCCAGCGGATGTTGGGTGTGGTATTGTTTTTAAGCGTTGTGGATTAGACGGAACAGAGAAAATATTTCAAGCCCATGCATCGCAAACAGGAGAAACTGAATTATCAACAGTACTTGGAGATGAAGATGTAAGGGTTGAAACAATTGAACATTTGATGGCGGCAATTGCTGCTTATAATTTGGATAATCTTGTTATTGAAGTGTCACATAATGAGATTCCTATTTTGGATGGTTCAGCGTGGCTATATTGCCAAGCTTTTGAAGATGTTGGTATTGTACAGCAAAATGCGTTGCGTTCTTATTTCATTATAAAAAAGCCGGTGCGGGTTGAAGGAGCTCATGGTGTTGCAGAGCTTTTGCCATTCGATGGACGTCGTTTTGATATAACGATCTCTTTTCCTTCTTCTGCTATTGGTAAGCAACATTTCAGTTTTGATCTTACCACACGAGGGTTTAGGGATGATTTGTCACGTGCGCGCACTTTTGGTTTTATCAAAGACGTGGAGGAATTAAGGCTTTCTGGAAAGGCGAGAGGTGCTTCTTTGGAAAATTCTCTTGTTATCGACCTTAATGATAAAATTTTAAATCCCGATGGTCCTTATTGGGAGAATGAATGTGTTCGGCACAAGATGCTTGATGCGATTGGTGATACTGCTTTGCTTGGGGCACCTTTTATTGGATTATTTCGTTCTTATTGTAGTGGGCATAGAATTAATGCGCAATTGGTGAAGGCTGTTTTGGCAGACGAATCATATTATGAAAAAAGCTTTTTAGAGAAAGAGTAAAAAAATTGACAAGATTTTTTTATCGTTTATTTGATTTTTAAGGGGATGATTGACCTAAACTGCTAAATTGGTTATGTGGATTTTAAAGTGATATGGTATAAAACCTTTGATAAATTGTTTTTGCTACAAGGTGATATTCTGTGGAGGCCGGAAAAACTATGAAAAAATCTCATGTGTGCATTGGAAATATGACATATAGAAAATCTAACATTGTACGCAAGATATTGGGGGTGGTGCTTTTGGGAAGCACCTGTATGTTAGCGGGATGCCTCTTTAAAGAGAAAAATACCCTTGATCCATCTGCTTATGTTTTGAAAATAGAGCCACCAGATGTTTTATATAATCAGGCGCTTGCTAGCCTTGAAAGTGGGCGGCTTGGGGACGCATCGAAGAAGTTTTTGAAGATTGAAAAACAGTACGCTTATACAGACTGGGGACGTAAATCTTTGGTCATGGGTGCTTTTACTAATTATCGACTCGGAAAGTATGATGATTCAATTAGTATGGCTCAACGCTATATTACTCTTTATCCAGGGTCGACTGACTCGGCTTATGCATACTATATTATTGGTCTTTCTTCTTTCCGTCGGATTCCTGATGTTACGCGTGATCAACGTGACACGAAACGTGCTATTGCTGCTATGCAGCTTCTTATAGAGCGTTATCCTAATTCTGAGTATGTCAAGGATGCTAAGGATAAAATCCGTTTTGGTCGCGAACAACTGGCTGGTAAAGAAATGCAGATTGGCCGTTATTATGAAGAGGGACGGCGCTATCTTGCGGCAAGTAGACGGTTTCGTACCGTGGTTGAGGAGTATTCTGATACAAATCAAATTGAAGAAGCACTTTTCCGCTTGACTGAAGTTAATCTTGCTCTCGGCTTAACGGCGGAAGCACAGACGGCAGCAGCTATTTTAGGACGTAATTATCCCAAAAGTGAGTGGTATAAATTTTCTTATAATCTCTTGCAGAAGAATAAAATATCGCCACGTGAGCATAAATCTTCTTGGATCTCAAATGCTTTAGGTGGTGACAAGAAGAGGATACGTTGATTCTCTATGTTGGTACAGCTTTCGATTCATAATATTGTTTTGATCGAAACGCTCGATATTCATTTTACAGCGGGGTTGACGGTTTTAACTGGAGAAACGGGTGCGGGGAAGTCTATTCTCCTTGATGCTTTATCACTTGCTCTAGGGGGGCGGGGTGATGCTTCGCTTGTGCGTCATGGGGCTGACCGCGGGCAGGTCACAGCTGTTTTTGATGTGTCTGTTTCACATCCTGCACGTCAACTTATTCGTGAGAATGGTCTTGATGATGAGGGTGATATTATTTTACGACGTGTGCAATCAAGTGATGGACGTAGCCGTGTTTTTATCAATGATCAGGTGTCTAGTGTTGCATTGATGCGGAGTGTTGGCCGTTTGCTGGTTGAAATCCATGGACAACATGATGATCGTGCGCTTGTTGATGTTGCTACACATCGCCAATTATTAGATGCCTTTGGTGGTCTCGAAGATGAAGTGGAAAATTTGCGTCAGTGTTATCACTCATGGCGTGAATTTGAGGAGCGTTTGCAACGGCAGCGTCTTAAAGTAGAGAGTGCTGTACGGGAGGTTGATTATCTTCGTGCGTGTGTAGAAGAGCTTGAAAAGCTTGATTTTAAAGTTGGTGAAGAGGAAGCTCTTTCTCTTCGTCGTGCTGATATGCTTAAATTAGAAAAAATAGCAACAGATATTAAAGAAGCGGATGATCTTTTAACGGGTCAAAAATCACCAATCCCAGTGCTTTCTAATTTGGTGAGGCGTTTGGAGCGGAAAATTCCTGAGGCGCAAGAACTTATTGCACCTGTGGTGAAATCTATTGATGAGGCATTGCATGCACTTGCAACAGCACAAGAAGGTATTGAGACGGCAATACGAGCATTAGATTTTGAACCTGATGAATTGGAACGGATAGAAGAGCGTCTTTTTTCTCTTCGGGGTTTTGCTCGTAAATATCAAGTTTCTGCGGATGAATTGATTCAGTTACGCGATAAAATGGACGCAGAACTCGCTGATTTTGAAGAGGCTCAGACTATATTGACACGTTTTGAAGATGAGGCAGAGCAGGCAAAGAAAAATTATGATACATTGGCGCAAGCCTTAACAATAAAGCGTCGGGAGACAGCAAAGCATTTATCTGAAAGTGTTATGGCTGAGTTGCCGGCATTGAAGTTAGAGAGGGCTGAATTTATTGTTGAAATGCAAAGTGATGTGGAAAAGCGGAGTGCAGAGGGATGTGATCGTATTGAATATTGGGTGCGGACAAATCCTGGAACACGTGCTGGGCCGATGCTTAGTGTGGCTTCTGGCGGTGAATTATCCCGTTTTTTGCTGGCATTAAAAGTTGTTTTATCTGATCGAGGATCAGCACCGACGCTGATTTTTGATGAAATTGATACAGGTGTTGGGGGGGCTGTTGCAGCGGCTATTGGGCAACGGTTGCAACGCTTATCAGAACATGTCCAAGTTTTCGCTATTACGCATGCTCCACAGGTTGCATCGAAAGCGCATGGTCATTTTCTTATTTCAAAAATTGAGAGTCATGATAAAGGACGCTTTGTTACTGCGATTCATAAAATGAAAGAGCATGAGCGTGCAGAAGAAATTGCCCGTATGTTGGCTGGAGAACAGATTACTGAAGAAGCGCGTGCAGCGGCTCAAAAGCTTCTCGCATAAAGGTAATTAGTCAGCGATAAAAATACTAGAAAGCTTATATTTATTGAGATTCACTTGATGAGGAGGCGTGGGAGGCCCTTGTGGCAGCGCTTGTAATTTGGAATAGATTTTATGAACAAAGATGCATATAAAAATCTCACAGCTGTTGAAGCAGAACGTGAATTAGAGTGGTTGGCAAAAGAGATTGCACGTCATGATGTGCTTTATAATCGTGATGATCAGCCTGAAATTTCTGATGCAGAATATGATGCTTTACGTCGTCGTAATGCAGAAATTGAAGCTCTTTTTCCAGAGCTTATACGTATTGATTCTCCTTCACATAAAATTGGAGCACCAATTTCTGAAAAATTTGAAAAATCTGTTCATGTACAGCCTATGCTTTCACTTGATAATGCGTTTAGCTCTGAAGATGTTACTGAATTTGTTGAGCGTATTCGTCGTTTTTTACGGCTTCCAGAAACACAAGTGTTGGAAATAACAGCGGAGCCAAAAATTGATGGTTTATCTTTGTCTTTGCGCTACGAAAAGGGGCAGCTTGTGCGTGCGGCAACGCGTGGGGATGGAACTGTCGGTGAAAATGTGACGGCAAATGCCCGAACAATTGCTGATATTCCACAAGTTTTGCAAGGTGATTTTCCTGGTATCATTGAGGTGCGTGGTGAAGTTTATATGGGGCGGGAGGATTTCCAAGCACTGAATATCAGCCAACAAGAGAAGGGCAAGTTAACCTTTGCCAATCCTCGAAATGCGGCGGCTGGTTCTCTCCGTCAGCTTGATTCACGGATAACCGCTAGCAGAAAACTTCAATTTTTTGCTTATGCTTGTGGTGAGGTGAGTGAAATATTGGCAGAAAGTCAAATGGAGATGATGAAAAAGCTAAAAGAGTATGGCTTTGTTATCAATCCATTAACAAAAGTCTTTAAGACAGTAGAAGACATTATTTGCTATTATCACGATATCGAAGAATGCCGTCATTCTTTAAGCTATGATATTGATGGCATTGTTTATAAGGTCAATGATTTGATGCTCCAAAAGCGCTTGGGGTTTGTTTCTCGTTCGCCGCGTTGGGCTATCGCCCATAAATTTCCAGCAGAAAAAGCGATAGCGCTTTTGGAGAATATTGACATTCAAGTTGGGCGCACGGGAGCTTTGACACCTGTTGCACGTCTTACGCCTATTACTGTTGGTGGAGTGGTGGTGACCAATGCTAGTTTGCATAATGAGGATTATATTAAGGGAATTGGTCATAAAGGAGAGCCCATTCGTGAAGGGCGTGATATCCGTGTAGGCGATAGCGTGATTGTACAACGTGCTGGTGATGTGATCCCTCAAGTTATTGATGTTATCATTGAAAAACGCCCGAAAGATGCTGCTGTTTTTATTTTTCCTCATTTGTGTCCAGCTTGTGGGAGTCATGCTGTTCGTGAAGTGGGAGAAGCCGTGCGTCGCTGTACAGGGGGGCTTATTTGTCCTGCACAAGCAATTGAACGTATTCGTCATTTTGTTTCACGCAATGCTTTTGATATTGAGGGCTTGGGTAAAAAACAGGTAGAGTTCTTTTTCCATGTTCAAGATGAGGCGCTTTGTATTCATACACCAGCCGATATTTTTACTTTACAACGGCGCCAAGAAAAATCTTTGATACGTTTGGAAAATATGGAAGGTTTTGGTACTGTTTCAGTGCGGAAATTGTATGATGCCATTAATGCGCGCAGAGAAATTCCGTTGAGCCGTTTTTTGTTTGCATTGGGGATTCGTCATGTTGGCGAAGTGAATGCACGCCGCCTTGCACGCGCTTATAAAAATTATACAGCTTTTGAGACTGCGGCTATGGAAGCACTTATGCCATGTGATAAGGAAAATGAAGAAGGAAATGAGGCTTGGATAGAGCTTACCAATATCGAAGGAATTGGACCACAGGTAGGGAGCGCAATTGTTGATTTTTATCAAGAAGCGCATAACCGTGAGATTTTATCTGTTTTGCTTGAAGAAGTAATACCTCTTGATGAGGAGCCTATCATAGCAGATTCTTCACCAATAGCAGAGAAGATCATTGTTTTTACAGGAACTTTGGCGCATATGTCACGCGATGAAGCAAAAGCATTGGCAGAGCGATTAGGGGCTAAAACATCTGGTTCACTTTCTAAAAAAACAGATCTTCTTGTTGCAGGACCTGGAGCGGGCTCCAAGTTGGCTAAAGCTGAGGAATTAGGTGTTGAGGTTATCGATGAAGAGGCTTGGCTACAGCTGATTGAGAAACATAATGTTTAGAGGGATTTTTCCAGAAGATCGTATGCTGTTTGTATGATTATCTCTCTTACATTTTTGGGGGGATGAAATCAAAAAGGGGGATAATAGGGGCTGTTTTTTGCAAAAACAGAGCGCCATATATTTTGATATTTATTAAGTTATTAAAAATGATTAACGTTGAACTTAAATATTAAACTTAAACTATTATGATGAAGAATATACAAGGTTATTATTAGTAAAAGATATAAATTATTACTGTGAAGAAAGGCAAAATTTTTGAACAAATATGTATAATTTAATCCAAAATGCCGTAATAAACCAATTATAATGACGTAATAGAAATATAACGCGGAAGATTACAAAATATAATAAAACATTCCGCTATAAATGAATAAGGGATATAACTGCGAGTTGTTTATTATGTTGAATTATAAAAGATTACTGGTATCTATGCTTATCAGGCATTATTAGATGGTACACTTGTCCAATTTCATTACAAAATTTCGGATATTCGCTAATGCGTCTAGCAGCATAATTTTTTTTCTGACTTCCTTCATCTCTCTCAAATTTCTCAGCATAGGAAATTTCGTTTATTAGAGCTAGTATTTGGACTGAGAATATTTCAGAATTAAATACCATTCGTGCATATCTAAACATTGGATCTGTCGAGTTCATGACCAGATTTTTTGCCCAAATGAAATCGCTTTCTTTCCAATTATATTGAGAACGTAACTTATGTATGTAGGTAGGTAGGGATAATGCCGGAAATTTTTTATTATACTCTCTCTGTAATAAGTCCACAAGGCATGCACACCAAACAACTTTCGCATGGATAAGATTTATATTTTCAGGAATTAGCACTATCATACCAGGGTTTAGAACATGATATACACCATAACTCTTATTATCCAGATATTTTTTCGCAATTTCTAGACGCTCTTCGTATATATTATCAGGATATTGTGTCTTTACGTACTCTTCGTATAATTTATCGTACTTATTTGGAGTAATGACTTGATTTTCAGAAAATACAGCAATAGGAACTCGCTTAAATTTAGTAATTTCCTTCAATACAGAAGGCTCAATATAGTATCCAAAAATAATATTATGGAACAAAATAAAACTATACGCATTAGGATAATCACTTTATTTCTAAAATACTGGATAAGGATATAGCTTATTAAGATCTGTGCTTAAGATTTTGTTAACTAACAAGCCATAAGATACACGCTTTATTGTGTCTTTTTCAAAGTATTTGTGAAATTTTGTAGAGAGCTTGAATCTCCTTTACTTATGTGACTGTTTTTGTGTTATGTAGTTTTTCATATACTCTGTTATTGTTGTTAATTTTTTAGCTGAATGACATGTTCAGGTAAAAACATATACCTCCATATATGTTGTTTTCATACTGTGCAGTTGGAAACTATTTATATTGTGGATAACGTTTTTCAACAATAAGTTCTAGTCTAGAAAATAATATTGTACTGTTAACTATGCAAATAAATAAAAAACCTTAACGCTGATGTTATCATCATGCTATTTCTTTTAAATTCTAAATACTTAACTTTTATTTCATAGCAGATTCTATTTTATTGTAGCAATATGTATTATAAGGAATTACAGCTGTTGAAAATAACTCAAGAATTTAAAAATATAAATTATCATTATGAAGCAAACAAAAAGGTAAAATTTATTCGAATAAATATGCAGAATTTTTGAATCCAAACAGCGTAATAAGCTGGTTATAATAGGTGTTTTAGAAATACGATGCGGAGGATTACAAAATATAACGAAAGTTTCCATATAAAAGAAATAGGGATATAATAATGTCTAGATGGAGATCGCCAAGATAAGTATTACCACGTATAGGTGTATCTCATCTTGCTTCACCGAGGTTAGCGTTTACCGTACCAGCAAAAAAACTTGAAGTATCTTGTAGAAATATTTTTTGTATTTCCTGATGCAGATACATATTTTTCCCTTAAAAAGAGAAGATCCTGTGTTTTGTAGAAAGAGTAAAAGTTATACGTTGCTTCATTTAAAGGGGCATTGTTGCTTCTTTTGCCCATTTTTTATCTTCTTCGTTCAAGTAAGGTGCATTCATCTGATAAACGCGCGCATGGTAATCATTGAGCCATTGTCGTTCTTCTTGTGTCAAAAGCTCTGGAAGGATTAACCGTCGATCAATGGGGCAAAGTGTGAGTGTTTCGAACGAGAGCATTTCTATATCTCCACCATCAATTTTTTGTGCTGGCTTCACAATCATCAAATTTTCAAGACGGATACCAAAAGCGCCTTCGCGGTAATAGCCTGGCTCGTTTGAAAGAATCATACCGGAGATGAGTTCTTGGCACCCTTTGCGAGAAATATTTTGCGGTCCTTCATGGACAGAAAGATAAGATCCAACACCATGACCGGTGCCATGGGCATAATCAAAACCAGCTTTCCACAATGCAATGCGTGCAAGAGAATCAAGGTCTTGTCCTCGTGTGCCTTTTGGAAATCTGATAGTTGAAAGAGCAATCATGCCTTTGAGGACAAGCGTAAAACAGTGTTTTTCTTCTTCTCCAATATTCCCAATTGCTACGGTGCGTGTGACATCAGTCGTACCATCACGATATTGTCCACCTGAATCAACGAGGTAAAGTTCACCGGCTTTGAGTTGTTTATTTGTTTGCGTTGTTACACGATAATGAATAATGGCACCATTTTCTCCTGCTGCTGAAATTGTATCAAAAGAAAGATCTTTAAGTTTTTCTCCCATTTCTTTTGCTGTATTTATGCGAAATTCTTCTAATTTTTGAGCAGCGGAAATTTCACTTATTGACCCTGGTATTTGTTTATCTAACCAAGAAAAAAAACGGGTTAGGGCAACACCATCGCGTAGATGCGCTTTGCGTGCGCCATTGAGTTCTGTGTCATTTTTAATGGCACGTGGTAGAGCAGCAGGATCAGTAAGTGTGATAAAAGAGCTATTTTTTTCTTCAATAACAGTTCGTAATTTTTCGCATGTTAGCTGTGGATCTAAGGCAAACACTGTCCCTTTTTGAACATACTCTTTGATCTTGGGAATAAGCTGTTCTGGTTCATATAATTTTGCATAACGTTCTAGATATTGTTTCTGTTCTACACCAAGTTTTTTGCTGTCAATGAATAAAGCTGGTGTTTCGTTAAGTGGAATGAGAGCAAAACAAAGGGAAAAAGGCGTGTTGGAAACATCATTGCCCCGTATGTTGAATGTCCATGCAATGGAAGAGGGGTCTGTAAAAATAAAAGCATTTGCATGAGTTTGCTGTATATCTTTGTAAATCAAAGCGAGTTTTTCATTTGTATCGCACCCAGCATATTTGAGAGGGTGAATTGATAAGGCAGATTGTGGTAATTTTGGTTGATTATGCCAGAGCAGATCAATGGGATTATGTTGAACTTCTACAAGTTTTCCACCTGCTTTCATTTCTAATGCATTTCTCAATGCATCGGTGGCAGCAATCGTGTGGAGCCATGGATCAAAGCCAATAGAAAGTTTTTGACCATTTTTTTCAAGCCATTGTGAGGGAGGACAAGTTATGAGATCTTCATAATTAAAAATATCAGGATCAGTTTGTTGGCGAACTTGGAGCTTATATCGCCCATCTGTAAATATGATGGCTTTGTTTTTTAAAATCAGTGCAATCCCAGCTGAGCCAGTAAAGCCGGTTAGCCAGCTAAGACGTTGAGCATGAGGGGGGACATATTCTCCTTGATGCTCATCGCACCGCGGAACAAGAAAACCATCGAGTCCAAGGTGATTGAGTTCTTTACGAAGGCAAGAAATGCGTTCTGCTGCATAAGCAGGATTTGTTGTCGCCTCAAAAGATTGATACATAACGACGTCCTTTTCTTTTATTTTATTTTATTTCAGGTGTATCGTAACCCATCCTTGCCGGTGGTATGTTTCGATATGCTTCAGTCCTTGTTTTATATAAGTCTCCAAAACATGGGCATGTTGTTCTTCAAGAATTCCAGAGAGTATAAGTGATCCCTCTTTTTGAAGTGCCGTTACCACTTCTTGCGCAAGTTCAATAAGCGGATTAGCAAGGATATTGGCAACAATGAGATCAAAAGGGACTCGTGATGCAATTGCATCATGGGCAAAACCTGTTGCTGTAATAGCTGTAACAAATTCATTGACATCATTGAATTCGATATTGTGTTGTGCAACTTGAACAGCAATTGGGTCAATATCGGATGCAAGCACAGTAATTGGTTTGAGCATTGCTATGCCAATGGCTAGTACACCGCTCCCAGTACCAAGATCAAGGGCATTTTGGGGATTTTCGTGTTTCATGACTTTGGCGATCATTTCTAAACAACCGGCTGTTGTTCCATGATGTCCGGTGCCAAAAGCTTGATTAGCTTCAATTTCAATAGGGAGAACATTTGCTGGAATGGCGTTTCGGTTGTGACTTCCATGAAGGAAAAAAGGACCAGCTTGCACAGGTTTTAGTCCTTCTAGGCTTTTTTGTACCCAATCAATGTTGGGTAAAATTTCCATATTAATTTTATCAAAATCTATAGAAAGAATTTTGGCAAAACGTTTCAATGCGTTCTCTTGATTGTCTTGATCGACATATAGAGAAAGCTCATATACAGCATTTTGTTCATCTATCTCTGTAAGAGCAAGAGGATAACCTTCTTCGTCAAAGGCTGTTTCTATAAGGGTATAGAACCGTTCTGCTTCATTTTTAGAAGCAGTATAATAGAGGCGAATTTGTTGCGACATGCTGTTCTTTCTTTTGATCGGCTTTTTTTAGTTTAAGATGAGTTTTTTTAACCGTTCAATGGCGATTTCATCTTTTAATTCGCTATCGCTTTCTTTCGTGTCATAACGGATAACGCCAGCTAATTTTCCACCTTTTTTGAGTAAAAAAACTGCTGCTGTATGGTTATATGTATAGTTTCCATCTGTTTCAGGAACTTTTTCAGCAACGATGTTGAAAGAATTGACCATTTTATGAACTTTATCAGGATCTCCACTAATGCCAACAATTTTATTGTTAAAATTACTGAGATAATCATGGAGTACTTTTGGTGTGTCACGTTCAGGATCAACAGTCACAAACCATATACCTAATTTATCAGCTTCAGGACCAAGGGCTGTAAGCCATCGATCAAGATTCATCAGTGTGGTAGGGCAGCTTTCAGGACACATAGTGAAGCCGAAAAAAATTATTGAAGGCTTGCTTCGAACATCAGCCTCAGTAATATTTTTCCCATTAGAATCAGTGAGAGTAAAGTTATCACCTAAAGGCTTATTTGTCAGCGTATCATAACTAAAAACACCTGCAAGAAATATGATTGTCAGCCCCAAGATGCGTATTACATTTTTCATAGTTTGACTCTCTTAGATAGATCGAGAAATTGTAACATCGGCAGGTTTGTTTTGCAATGTTTGTTTCATGGTTGATTTTATTGGCTTGATTGGTATGTCTTTCCATATCTATTGATGAAACATTGGTGAAAGATGTATGAATATTGAGAAAGATCTTCGATTTCATGAAAGTGAGCCTCGTATCCATACGACAGCGCGGCTGCATGGTTGTAAATTAGGGCGCTATGTGGAAATTAATGAGCGGGTGATTTTACGGGATGTAACCGTTGGAGATTTTTCTTATTTAGAGCGTAATAGTGAGGCTATTTATAGCGATATTGGGCGCTTTTGTTCTATTGCATCTCATGTACGGATGAATGCGTTGGAGCATCCTATGGAGCGCGTTTCAACGCATAAAATAACCTATCGTCCAAACGAATATTTTCGTTATATGGCATTAGATAGTGGTTTTCGTGAAAGGCGTTGTGCAAAACGTGTTATTATTGGGCATGATGTGTGGATTGGATATGGTGCGGTTATTATGCCTGGGGTGACAATTGGTCATGGCGCTATCATTGGCGCGAACGCTGTTATAACGAAAGATGTTTTGCCATATACGATTGTTGTTGGGGTGCCTGCTAAACGGTTGCGGATGCGTTTTCCCAATCATGTCATAGAATGCCTTTTAGATATGGCTTGGTGGGATTGGCCGCTTGATAAAATTCACAACGCATTGCCTGATATGCAAAATTTGCCCATTGAAGCTTTTGTTCGTAAATGGAAATGACATTCAGAATAAAATAAAGTGGTTTCTTGAAAAAACTGATCGTGGTTTACTTGTAATTAAGCTTTGTTTACAAAATTGTCTAGTACACGCTTTTCTCCGGCTTTTTCGAACATTATTGTCAATTTATGATCGTCTATTGTTGTAATACGACCATAACCAAATTTTATGTGAAAAATCCGATCATTGACAGAAAAATCTGATGGTACATGAGAGATTGATTGAGAGATAACTTTCCCTTCAATATTCTTGTTTTTTTGTGCACGCTTTTGTCTTGCTGTTGCATAGTCACTATAAAAGGAATCGTGATGTTGAAAGGAAGATTTTCCATAACCACCATAGGATGTTTCCATTTCTACAACTTCTATATGTTCTGCTGGTAATTCATCTAGAAAACGGGAGGGAAGAGCAGGTTGCCAAAGTCCATGAATTCTTCGATTCGATACAAACCATATATGCAAATATTTTTTTGCTCTTGTTAGACCTACGTAAGCAAGGCGCCGTTCTTCTTCTAATCCTGAACGTCCACCTTCATCTAATGAGCGTTGGTGGGGAAAGAGTCCTTCTTCCCAACCTGGAAGGAAAACTGTTTCAAATTCAAGTCCTTTGGCTGAATGAAGTGTCATGATGTTGACTGCATCCATATTTTCATTATTTTCCGTTTCCATAACGAGTGCAACATGTTCCAAAAAACTTTGAAGATTTTCAAATTGTTCCATGGAACGAATCATTTCTTTAAGATTTTCTAGTCTTGTAGGAGCCTCTGGTGAACGATCTTCTAACCACATGGTTGTATAACCAGAATCATCAAGGACGATCTCGGCAAGTTCTCTATGAGGAGTGTCTTGAAGCATATTTTGCCAGCGGCGGAAGTTTTCAATAAGGCTTCGTAACGCACTGCGTGCCTTAGGCTTTAATTCATCTGTTTCAATGATGTCAGCGGCAGCAGAAAAGAGAGGAACAGCACGTGCACGTGCACTCTCATAAAGAATGCGCAGGGTTGCATCTCCTATGCCGCGTTTCGGTGTATTAATAACACGCTCAAAAGCTAAATCATCAGTAGGTTGGACAACAACGCGTAAATAAGCCATGGCATCACGTATTTCCATTCGCTCATAAAAACGAGGACCACCAATGACGCGATAATTAAGGCCAAGTGTTACAAAGCGATCTTCAAATTCACGCATTTGAAATGATGCGCGTACCAATATAGCCATATGATTTAATGCATGACCGGTTTGTTGTGCGCGTTCGATTTCTTCTCCGATTGCTCGAGCTTCTTCTGCCGAATCCCATGCTGAATGAATTTTTACCTTTTCTTCCTCACTCTTTATTTGAGCAGAAAAAAGGACTTTTCCCAGTCTTTCTTCATTATGAGCAATGAGATGGGAGGCGGTTTTAAGAATATGAGATGTTGAGCGATAATTGCGTTCTAGACGAATAATTTTAGCAGAAGGAAAATCTTTTTCAAAACGTAATATGTTTTCGACTTTTGCACCACGCCATCCATAAATGGATTGATCATCATCACCAACACAACAAAGATTAACATGTTGACCTTGAGGATGTTGGGCCAAAAGGCGAAGCCAAAGATATTGTGCTGTATTTGTATCCTGATATTCATCGACAAGAATATAACGAAATTGAGAATGGTATTCGCGAAGAATATCTGGATTATGTTGGAAGATAGAGATAGAATGAAGTAGAAGGTCACCAAAATCACAAGCATTAAGATCTTTTAATCGATTTTGATAACTGTGATAAAGTTCACGTCCCATGCCGTTACCAAAGGAATGAGCATCACTTTTTGAGATATGTGTTGGTGAAAGTCCTTGATTTTTCCAAGAATCAATCATCATGGCAAGGTTTCGTGCGGGCCAACGCTTATCGTCTAATCCTTCAGCTTGAATAAGTTGTTTTAAAAGTCGAAGAACATCATCGCTATCGAGAATTGTAAAGTTTCTTTTTAAATCAACAAGCTCTGCGTGACGGCGTAAAATTTTAGCTCCAGTGGAATGAAAGGTTCCAAGCCAAGGCATACCTTCAACAACTTCTCCAATAAGTTCACCAATACGTATTTTCATTTCACGTGCTGCTTTGTTGGTGAAAGTGACAGCAAGTATTTGCTGAGGAGAGGCAAGTCCAGAGCGTAAAATGTGAGAAATACGGGTTGTTAAAACGCGCGTTTTTCCTGTACCAGCACCTGCAAGAACTAAAAGAGGTCCCTCAGTATTCATAACAGCTTGTTGCTGTTCTGGATTGAGTTGTTCTAAATAGTCTGTGTTATATGATTTTTGTTCTTTTAGAGTATGGGAGAAAAAATCAGAGCTCTTCTTATCATGGTCTGGAGGGGAATCTTCTTCAAAGAAAGGTATGGTGTGATCAGAAAAATTACTCATTATATCTCTTTTGTAGTCTTTTTTTCATTGAAGTTCTAGATTAAAAAAAACTTCTCTTAAAAAGTCACAACAGTTTCAGTTGAACAGACAGAAAGAGAACGTAAAAAAATAAGCACAAACATTAAAGGCGTTGGGTGAGAACGCTTTGAAGGGCATAAACGCGTAACGAAGCCGAAAGATTTACTTGTTGTGGTCTTTTGCTATCAATATCGGTGATAATAAAGGCTAAAGATTGTCCTTTTTTGCGGGCTATATCTTTTAGAATATCTAAAAATGGTGGTTCTAAAGAGACGCTTGTTGCGTGTCCATCAACGCGAACAGATATCTTTCGTGGAATGACTTTTGACCAATCGATAGAATTATTTTCGTGCATTTTTCCACCTTTATTCGTCGTTTCGCAAACGATTTTGATCAAGAAATTTTTGCATTTTTAAAGATTTTTGCTGCTCAAAATTTTTTTCAGTTTTTGTTCGTCCAAAACGATAACGATTTTGCTCAGCACAAAGAGATTTTTCTGTACGTTTTTTTTGTTTTCGAAATTGGCGAAGATTAATCAATTCAGTCATGAGAAAAATTATTTTTTCCGAAAGGAATCTAAAGAAACAACATCAGCACTTTGATTTTGTTTTGCATCGTTATTTGAAGGTTCTTTATTTGTACTGAGATTTTGTTCTTTTGTAAGCGTATTTTCTTTTTTTTGTTTGTTTGATAAGGTAATGGGCGTAGTTGAGGTATTTTCTGAATTTTCACTTTCTCCAGAGGTCAGATTTGAGGGCAGATCAAATGCTGCTTCAAATGCTGCTACAGGATCGTAAAAGACCTGAATGGAAGTAAAAGGAATCACGAGCTTTTCGGTTATTTCCCTGAAAGAGAGAGTTACTTCGAAAGCTGTTTCTGAAACACTGAGATCTCTAAATTGATGCTGTAAGACGATTGTCATTTGCTCGGGATAGCGATTTTTTAGCCGAGGAGAAATTTTAACGCCTGGGGCATTTGTCAAAAAAGTTATAAAAAAATGATGATTTCCCGGAAGACCTGCTTTGGCAACTTCCGATAAAACTTTACGGATAACTCCACGAAGCGCATCCTGAACGAGAATATCGTAACGGATTTGATCTTTAACCATCGAAGTTTATTCCTTTTATTTCACGTAGCAGAATGGGGCGTATTGATATTGTGTGATAGAATATATTTTAAATTAGCAGATTTTTTCTACGATGCACCTCAATAAATCGAATAAATACGAAACTCTATGGTAAATAATGTCTGATAATGTCTGAAAGATCAATCAACAACATTTAAAAAAGTGAAGGCTTCTGTTGCCAGGTGCCTCCGAACCCCGCTTAAACCTGCGACGGTTTAAGGCTCAAATTGAAACATTCACACCACCTTAAGCGGCGAGACGTGCTTCCGCATAGTTGTCATTTGCAACTACTCATTTAGCCCGATAACGGTGGTACAATGCCGAGTAAAAGAGCGATCTTTACACCCTTGTCGATCCTATTTCGCCCCCACCAAAATATAACTTTGGTTTCTTATATTTTGGTGGAGGCGCCGGGTACCGCCCCCGGGTCCAATAGGTTTATTTCACCGTCCATTTATTACCATAGCTGGTAAACCAGCCCTCTAAATATAGATGAAGAACAGTCTTAGGAAAAGGGGGGGTTGTTAATATTTTTAATCCTCTAATTATTTATGGAGCTATATGGTGCGGCTGTAAAATATAGTCCGCTCATTTTTGGAGAGGAGATGATGCAAAATGACAAATAATTTAGCAGATATTAAACTATATGATTCAAATCCCGATGAAGCAGCAGTAGAACGACTTAGCCGTCGTTTAGCTTTGGTGATGAAAAAGCAGGATGCGGCGCTTGTTGCTACGTCGGATCCAAAAGAGTTAGAACGTGTTGAAAAATGGGTTCAAGATGTTTTAGAAGCTGATGAGAAGAGTGCTAAAAGGGCTGTTTCAAAAGTGGCTGAGATGATGTCTGGAGAGCGTAGAAAAAGTCGTATGACTTTTTATTATCTAGTTGCTAAGCAACTTAATGCACTTCATAAAATTTAAACAATATTAAATTTGTGATAATGATAAAAAAAGCCCAATTTTTTGGGCTTTTTCGTTGATAAAAAGGATTAATGTTTTTCATCCTCTTGGAGGTAGCCTCCTTTACGCATACTTGGGACAAAGAGAAGAGCAATGAATGCCATGATCATCACGACGGTTATATAAAAATAAAAGAGTGATTCATAACCGTACTTTTTTAATCCAAGCGCAACGTATTCAGCAGAACCACCAAATAAGGCGTTACCAATGGCATGAGAGATGCTAACGCCTAATGCGCGTATTGAAGAGGGAAACATTGCTGATTTTACGACACCAGAGATGGATGTATACATGCTCATAATGAAGAGCAAGCCAATAATGACGGAAAAGGCAATCCATATACTATGCGTATTACCGATTATCCAGAGTCCAGGAAATGTAAAGATGACAGAGAGTATACTCCAAATGATAAGTAAAGTTTTTGTTCCAATTTTATCGGCTATGATACCAGCTATGGGTTGGAATAGGATGAAAATAAATAGTACAGCTGTCATAATCGTTGTTGCGGTATGTTTATCAAAGCCGGTAGTTGTGATCAGATATTTTTGCATATAAGTCGTAAAGGTGTAAAATGTGAGTGATCCTCCTGATGCAAAGCATGCAATTACGACAACGGCTTTTGTATGCTTGGTGAGTAGTTCCTTAAGACTGCCAGAGTGTTTGTGAGAGCGGCTTTCTTTCGTGGTTGTTTCGTGGAGAGAACGACGCAGATAAATCGCAATCACTGCCCCGAATCCACCAATTACAAAAGGAATGCGCCATCCCCATGCTTTTAACTGATCTTCAGAGAGATAAGATGCTAGAATAAATATAATGAAGCTGGCAAGAAGTTGACCTGTAATAAGGGTGGCAGATTGGAAAGAAGCAAAAAGCCCACGATGTTTTTTGAGGGCAACTTCGCTCATATAAGTGGCTGCTGTACCATATTCACCACCCGCTGAAAGTCCTTGCATCATCCGAGCTAAAAGTAAAAGGATTGCTGATGTTATTCCTAAGGTTTCATAGGTGGGAAGTATGGCGATGAAAAAAGAGCCACCACACATCATAAAAATGGATATAAGCATCGAGCGTTTACGTCCATAACGATCGGCGACAAACCCTAAAAACCAAGCTCCAATAGGGCGCATAAGAAAGCCAATAAAAAACACACCTGCGGTTTTTAACAGTGGCGTAATCGTATCACCATCGGAGGGAAAGAATTGTGATGCAAAATAAATTGATGCAAATGAGTAAACGTAAAAATCATACCATTCTACGAGATTTCCTGATGCGCTTGCTATAATAGAAAAAACACGTTTTCTTGCATCCTGTGATGCTGAAGTTGTTTCATTTTTCATGAATTGTTCCCCTTTTGGATTTATAGTTCATATTTTCTAAACATAATTGTTTATGATTTCCAGAAAAATTCAATTGTATTACAACAATTTCTTAGGGAAACTCTTTAAGATGATTTATTAGAGTTATGTTGTCATTCGTTTTAAGATTTTTACTTGTGTTGTAGAATAAAAATTTATCACATTGCATTTAAAGGGAGAGAATATTGAAAAGTAGATCAAGATACCTTTAAACTTTATGAGAAGAATGCAATTATTGGCATAATACCGGAAGATCATAGAAGAGATGGTCTTTATGAGCAGAAAGCCCCAAAACTGAAAATATTTCAAAAAGCTTAAGTAATGTAAAAGGGGATTTTGTGTCCTTACTTGTCTTATTGTATCATAACACATCATCATTTAGGAGGGTGAGGTAAGCCTCAGATAAGGTTTTCCGTATGAGGTGTTTTTTTAGATATCGTGATAAATATTTAGGGTAGGGCTGCCCATAGAATCTTATCAAGTAAATTACATAAAGAGGGCAGTAACTATAGACAATTTAAGAGAAACTGAGTTGTTTGTAAGACGAATGCGGGGCGGGCTTTTCGTTCTTTACTAGGGTGGAGAGGAGATCAAAAAAAGCCCAATTTCTTGGGCTTTTTTTATCCAGAAAATAAGTTTAATGAAGTCTATCGTCTTTATCGAGATATCCTCCTTTATCTATATCGGGCATAAGAAGAATAGAGATGAGTGCAATGACCATCATACCAACGATGTAAAAAAAGAAAACAGATTCGTATCCCATATTTTTTAATCCAAGCGCTACATATTCAGCAGAACCGCCAAAGAGTGCGTTGCCAATGGCAAAAGCAAATCCAACACCAATTGCTCGGATTGAAGCAGGGAACAATTCTGCTTTTATGATACCAGCAATGGACGTATAAAAACTCATAACACAGAGTATTCCAATAATAATTAAGAGTGCTGTCCATGGATTATGGGCATTACCGATCATTTTAAGTACAGGAATGGTGCAGATAATGGATAATGCCCCCCAACTAATGAGTGAAGCTCTTGCTCCAATTTTATCGGCTAGGGAACCAAAAAGGGGTTGGAGTAGCACAAAAACAAAGAGGGCGGCAGTCATTATCGTTGTTGCGGTTTGTTTATCAAAGCCCGTGGTTGTGATCAGATATTTTTGCATATAAGTGGTGTATGTATAAAATGTGAGTGATCCACCAGCTGTAAAGCCAACAACCAAAAAGAAAGCTTTTTTATGATTGCGAAAAAGTTCTCGAAGACTACCAGCATGTTTTTCAGAGCGGCTTTTGTGGGTTGTTGTTTCATGGAGCAAACTACGCAGATAAATTGCAACGATTGCTCCAAAGCCACCAATCACAAAAGGAATACGCCATCCCCACGCTTTTAACTGATCTTCAGTAAGGTAAAGGGCTAAAATAAATATTATAAAACTTGCGAGAAGTTGACCTGAGATCGTTGTTGCATATTGAAAAGAAGCAAAGAGCCCGCGACGATTTTTTGGTGCAACTTCGCTCATATAAGTTGCTGCTGTACCATATTCACCGCCAACGGAAAGTCCTTGAAACATACGGACTAAAAGGAGAAGAAATGCTGCTGTTATTCCCAAGGTTTTATAAGTGGGAAGTATGGCAATGAGAAAAGAGCCACCACACATCATAAAAACAGAAATAAGCATTGAGCGTTTGCGTCCGTAACGATCGGCAATGAAGCCAAAGAGCCATGCTCCAATTGGACGCATAAGAAAGCCAATAAAAAAGATTCCTGCCGTTTTTAACAGTTGTGTAACAATATCTTCATCTTCAGGAAAAAACTGTGATGCAAAATAAACCGATGCAAAGGAGTAAGCATAAAAGTCGTACCATTCTACCAGATTTCCTGATGCGCTGGATATGATAGCAAAAATACGTTTCCTTGTATCATGTGGATCTAAAGTTGTTTGATTATTCATGAAGTATTCCCCTTTTAGATTTATAACTTTTCTTCTTTTTAAAGCTATTTACGATGTGCATTATAAAAACGCCATTGTACCATGATAATTTTTCAGGGAAACATAAAGATTTTTTCTAGAGCTATCAGTGGTGTTTTGGGCTCATGGTGTTGTTATATTGCGTAAATCATACGCTTTTTACTATCCTTAAGGAAATATTATTTTTTGTTTGATTGTGAATTATTTGCATATGCAGAGTGTTTATGAAGATATGATACTCTTTAGTTTATATGCTTGATGTTGTTTCGTAAAATGATGTTATTGACTATTGCATGCGAGGTTGGTGTATCTGTTAAAATACTTTTTATGAATGATCTTAAGTGTTAAGGGGGAGTACAATATTAAGAGTTCATCAATAGTATAATGATAGCGGCTTGCACTTTTATTAAGTGTAAAGAGAGTAGTGCCCATGTTTATACTTTACGGGGCTTTTACGTTATGTCATTCACGAGTGCCGTTGTGAAATGGAGTTGGGTGCATTGAGAAATGTTTCTCAAAAAAGTGTGTGAATTCATAATATAATGGTATTTTCTATTTTTCATGAAAGGATTTGTGTTGCATGAGGGGTACCATTAAGAACGTATTAAACAAAATCATGAGTGTAATCTTTATTATTGATAAAATTTCTTGAAAGATAATCACTTGTCTTCGACTTTGAGTGGGAATGGGAATATTAAAATAAATCAAACGTTTTTTATCTTCAGTGAACTAAATTCAGCAAAAGAAGTATTTATTACATAATAATATGAAGCCATTTATTTTTATAAGCGGCGTGTGCAGGAGGGAACATTGCTTTTTTAGAGTGTTTGAAGGGATAAAAAAATTGTGAGCTTTAAACTGCTATCGGAAAGGATATAAAAAAAAGCCCAGAATACTGGGCTTTTTTGTTAAAATCCTTGTTTGTTAACATTAAAGGTTAATGAATATCGTCTCCTTGTAAATACCCTTTTTTGCGAGCATCTGGCATTAAGAGAACAGCGATGAATGCAATAATCATCATGCCGGTTATATAAAAATAGAAGACAGATTCATATCCAAGATCTTTTAATCCAAGCGCGACATATTCAGCAGAACCGCCAAACAGTGCGTTGGCAATAGCATAAGAGAGCCCAACTCCTATTGCTCGTACTGAAGCGGGAAACATTTCTGATTTTACAATGCCAGAGATAGATGTATAAAAGCTCATAATGCAGAGCATTCCAGTAATGACTGATAAAGCAATCCATGTACTATCAGTACTACCAATCATATTAAGTCCAGGAATGGTAAAGATAATAGATAAAACACTCCAAATAAGGAGTGAAGTTCTTGTTCCAATTTTATCTGCAAGAGCACCAAAGAGGGGTTGGAGTAACATGAAAACAAAGAGTGCAGCTGTCATGATTGTTGTGGCTGTATGTTTATCAAAGCCAGTGGTTGTAATCAGATATTTCTGCATGTAAGTCGTATAGGTGTAGAATGTGAGCGATCCTCCAGCTGTAAAGCCAATAACCAGAAAGAAAGCTTTTCGGTGGTTGCTCAGAAGTCCCCTAATACTACCAGCTTGTGCACTAGAACGACTTTCTTTGGTCGTTGTCTCATGGAGTGTGCGGCGTAGATAAATCGCAACAATTGCTCCTAGTCCACCAATGGCAAATGGAATACGCCAGCCCCACGCTTTTAGCTGATCTTCGGTGAGATAAAGCGCTAAAATAAATATAACGAGACTGGCTAGAAGTTGACCACCAATCAGTGTGGTATATTGGAAAGAGCTAAAAAATCCTCGGCGATTTTTGAGGGCGATTTCGCTCATATAAGTTGCTGTTGTACCATATTCACCACCGACAGAAAGCCCCTGAAGCATTCTGAGTAAAAGTAAAAGAATTCCTGCTGTCACTCCAATGGTTTCATAGGTAGGAAGTAGGGCGATTAAGAACGAACCACCACACATCATAAAAACAGAGATAAGCATTGAGCGTTTGCGTCCATAACGATCGGCAATGAAGCCAAAAAGCCATCCGCCGATTGGGCGCATAAGAAAACCAATAGCAAAAACACCCGCCGCTTTTAAAAGTTGCGTAACGTCATTGCCATCTGAGGGAAAGAATTGTGATGCAAAATAAATAGATGTAAAGGAATAAACATAAAAGTCATACCATTCTACTAGATTACCTGATGCACTGGACACGATAGCCCAGATACGTTTTCTTGTATCATGTGGTTTTAAAGCTTCTTGTTTTTCCATAGTCGATCCCTTTATTTCATGTTCATCCATCTTTGTTCATTTATGTCATTTTTTTAGAAGCTGTCTATAGTATTTTATCTTTTGCATCAAAAATTTAGTCAGATCATGATAATTTCTTGTGTAAGATGTTTTTGGAAAAAGATTTGAATTATCTTTGTACGGATTTTACAGTTTTTATTTTCTATAATGAGAAGAATCGGTCATAATAGCCCTATGAAATCATATCTTGCTCTTTTATCTCACGTTTTAAATCAGGGTATTGATCGGACAGATCGAACGGGTGTTGGAACGCGATCTATTTTTGGGTATCAGATGCGCTTTGATTTACAAGCAGGATTTCCGTTGTTGACAACAAAGAAACTACACTTACGTTCAATTATTTATGAACTTTTGTGGTTTCTTAAAGGCGATACAAATATCGCTTGGTTGAAAGAGCATGGTGTGTCAATTTGGGACGAGTGGGCTGATGAAAAGGGAAATCTTGGTCCTGTTTATGGTTATCAGTGGCGTTCTTGGCCTGCTCCTGATGGACGCCATATTGATCAAATTAACAATCTTTTAACGATGATTAAGGAAACGCCAGATTCTCGTCGCTTGATTGTGTCAGCTTGGAATCCTGCATTAATAGAGGAAATGGCGTTGCCTCCGTGTCATTGTCTTTTTCAATTTTACATTGCGGAGGGGAAATTATCTTGTCAACTTTATCAGCGTTCGGCGGATATTTTCTTAGGTGTTCCATTCAATATTGCATCCTACGCATTGCTAACGATGATGATTGCGCAAATAAGCGGTCTTAAAGTAGGCGATTTTATTCATACTCTGGGAGATGCTCATCTTTATTCTAATCATTTTGAACAGGCAAAATATCAATTGTCTCGTATACCAAATGCTTTGCCATGTATGCGCATAAATCCAGCGGTAACAGATCTTTTTTCTTTTCAATTTGAGGATTTTGAGTTGCTTAATTATGAAGCACAACCCCATATTAAAGCGCCGGTAGCAATATGACGATTTCCATTTGTTTAATTGCTGCTGTTGCAGAAAATGGTGTTATCGGTCGTGAAGGTGCAATGCCGTGGCATTTATCGACGGATTTGCAACGCTTTAAAGCTTTGACGTTGCGTAAGCCCATTATTATGGGAAGAAAAACTTGGGATTCTATTGGGAGACCTTTACCAGGGCGTACAAATATCGTCATTACGCGTGATTGTACCTTTTGTGCTGAAGGGGCTGTTGTTGCTCACTCTTTATCGCAAGCTTGTTCTCTTGCAACAAATGTTGCTTCTCAAAATGATGTAGAGGAAATTTTTATTATTGGTGGGGGTGAAATTTTTCAACAAGGGTTGCATATGGCTGATAAAATATTCCTTACAGAAGTTTTAGCTTCTATAGAAGGTGATAGTTTTTTTCCTGTTTTTGATAAAGAAAAGTGGACTATTGTGCAAACACAAGATATTCCAAAAGGGGATAAAGATAGTCATCCGACACGTTTTGTTGTTTATGAGCGGAAATAATTTTTTGTAATATGAAGTGGAAGGGTTTATCAGTTGTATTGTAATGAGGTAAGAGACACCCTATAAGATCAAGCAAATGGTTGGTGTTCGAGTAGTGGTAATCAGTTAAAGAGGTGATAATGCCCTGGACAAATCAAAATGGTGGTGGCCCGTGGAGTGGCGATAAAAACAGTGGTGACAAAAAAACACCAGCTAAGAATCTCTTTGGTTCTGATGGCGGTAATGGTGGTGAAAATGGTCCTAATCTTAATGAAATTTTGCGCAAAGGGCAGGATCAGTTTAAACAATTCGGGAGAAGCAGTTTTTCTGTTTTATTCCTTCTGCTTATTGTGTTTTTTTGGCTATACCAGTCAATTTATATTGTTCAGCAAAATGAACAAGCGGTAGAGTTGCGCTTTGGCATCCCTAAAGAAGGCATTATTGGCGATGGGTTGCATTTTCATTTTTGGCCAATTGAGACCTATATGAAAGTACCTTTAACGGAAAAAACAATCGCGATTGGTGGGAAGCCCGGTCAGGCGCAACAAAGTGATGGTTTAATGCTTTCGAGTGATCAAAATATCGTTAATGTTAATTTTTCCGTTTATTATCGGATTTCATACCCTAGTCAGTTTTTATTCAATGTGAATGATCAAGAGGGAACTGTCCGCCAAGTTGCTGAGAGTGCAATGCGTGAGGTCATTGGTTCGCGGCCGGTTGATGATGTTTTACGTGACAAGAAAGAAGAAGTTGCTAATGACGTTAGAAAGATTATCCAGTTGACTGTGGATAAATATCAACTTGGTGTCGAAATAAGCCGTGTTTCTATCAGTGAAGCTGCTCCTCCGACAAAGGTTGCTGCTGCGTTTAATTCTGTTCAGCAGGCGGAGCAGGAACGTGGAAGAATGATTGAAGAGGGGAATCGTGTGCGTTTTACGAAAATTGGTTTAGCAAATGGTGAAGCTTCACGCACACGGGAAATCGCAAAAGGTGAAAAGGCACAAATGGTTGAAGAGGCAACAGGGCGTGCTGAACGTTTTCAGGCGATAGCTCGAGAGGCTGCGATTTCACCAGAAGCTGCTCGCTACCGTCTCTATATGGAGACGATGGGGCGGATTCTTTCTTCACCAAATAAGCTGGTTCTTGATCAGGCAAATTCTCCAGCGATGCCTTATTTGCCTTTGAACGAATTGTTGCGTAGCAAGTCATCGGAAAAAGTAAAGGCAACATCAGCGCGTCCTGCGTTACTCTTAGATTCTCGTATTTCTGGAGGAGATTAATTATGCAGCAATCTCGCTTTTTGTTTGTTTTTAGTGCTATAGTGTTTGTTTTGATGATTTTGTGGATGTCCGTTTTTATCGTCTATCCTCGTCAACAGGTAGCAATTAAGCGTTTTGGACAAATTGTTCAGGTAGAATCTAATCCTGGAATCTATTTCAAGGCGCCCTTTATCGATAAGATGATCATTGTTGATAATCGGTTATTGCGTTACGATGTTCCTACACAATCTGTACAGGTTCGTGGTGGTGCGTATTATGAGGTGGATGCGTTCTTTATTTACCGTATTACAGATCCTAAGTTGTTTTTACAGCGCATTGCTTCTGGGCGTCCACAAATTGCGGCACGTGAAAACCTTGCACCACGGTTTATTGACGCTTTGCGTGCTGTTTATGGTAAGCGAGAATTTAAAGCAGCCTTATCGGATGAACGAGGCGCGATGATGGCTGAAGTACAGAAGCAATTTTCTGTAGATGCAGGTTCGTTGGGTATTGCCATTGTTGATGTGCGTATTCGTAAAACCGATTTGACTGATGCTGTTTCAGAAGATGTCTATCGGCAAATGGCAGCTGAACGTGAAGCTGCTGCGGAAAATATCCGGGCTCGTGGTCAGCAGGAGCGAGATCGTATTGTGGCAGAAGCTAATCGTGAATATGAAGAAATTGTAGCAGCTGCAAAGCGTGATGCTGAAATTACCCGTGGTGAAGGTCAAGCTGAAAGTATTCGTCTTTTATTGAATGCGAGGGAGGCTAATCCGTCTTTTTACGATTTTTGGTTGGCGATGGAACAATACAAGAATTTAGAGCGTACTCCGATGGTGATTTCTCCAAATGAGGATTTCTTTTTCTATTTTCGTAATCCGCCGCAGGCAAATAAAGCATTCTTACCGACAATGAATACTGGCCTCAGTAAAACTGATCCAAAATCGGGAGAGAATAGATAAAATAATGGATTGCAGATACGAGATTTTGCATGAAAAGAATGATCTGTGACCATTTTCTTTTATGGTAAAAGTGGTAGAGAGTATCGAGCCGTGCTGGTTTTCCGTATATAAATTTAGTGGGGCTCTTTGCATCTTTGATTAAAGGCATGTCATGGATAGAAGTGTCGTGAGTAAAAATACGTTTTTAAAGTTTTTTATCACAAGAGTTGTTTTTTGTGTGACTTTGTTTCTATCAGGATCAGTGAGTTTGTCTTGGGGAGCCGAGACAAGCAAGGCATTGCTTTCTATTCCTGATTTAGCTTCTGAGCTTTTGGAAACAGTTGTGAATATTTCCACGGCGCAGACTGTTGAAGGAACAGAACAGGATGCAAACACCTCGGTACCCGTTATTCCAAAAGATTCATTGCTGGAGGAATATTTTAGTGATTTTTTTATACCCAAGGATGGTCAAAAAGATAGTCAATTTCAAAAGGTGCGTTCTTTAGGGTCTGGTTTTGTGATTGATGCGCAAAAAGGGATTATTGTTACAAATTATCATGTTATTGTAGATGCTGATGATATTGAAGTTAATTTTACGGATGGTACAAAACTAAAGGCAAAGCTTCTTGGAAAGGATAGCAAAACTGATTTGGCGTTGCTTCAAGTCGATGCAGGAAGTAAAAAATTAAAAGCTGTGCGTTTTGGTGATTCAGAAAAAGCACGTATTGGTGACTGGGTTATGGCTATTGGTAATCCTTATGGTTTTGGTGGAAGTGTGACGGTTGGTATTATTTCTGCACGTAACCGTGATCTTAATGCTGGTCCCTATGATAATTTTATTCAAACAGATGCAGCAATTAATCGAGGCAATTCTGGTGGTCCGTTATTTGATAGAAATGGTGAAGTCATTGGCATTAATACAGCAATTGTTTCACCTTCGGGAGGATCTATCGGTATTGGATTTGCTATTCCATCGGATATGGCTCTTTCTGTTATTAATCAATTGCGTAATTTTGGAGAAATAAGGCGTGGTTGGTTGGCTATTCGTATTCAGCCGGTAACAGAGGATATTGCAAAAAGTTTAAAATTGGACAATGCTGTGGGAGCATTGGTGGCTGGTAAAATAGAACAGACGGAAGAAAATAATGTAGATAATAGCCAGTTACAAACTGGAGATGTTATTCTTTCCTTTGGTAATTCCAAAATTAAGCATGCACGTGATTTGCCGCGTTTAGTTGCAGAAAGTTCAGAAGGAAAAGTGGTGGACGTTACTATTTTACGGAATGGGCAAGAAGAAACAGTAAAAGTTAAGCTTGGACGTTTGATTGAAACAGATCCAAATGAAGATACAGAAGAAGTTGATGATAAAAAAAATCAAGATCTGTCGAAAAATGTGACAATGCAATTTATGGGAATGACGTTATCTGAACTGACAGAGGATTTGCGTCATCGTTATTCAATTTCAGATAAACTTCGAGGACTAGTGGTGACATCTGTTGCACAAAATAGCGCAGCGGATAAAAAGCGTATTCGCGTTGGTGAAGTGATTGTTGATATCAATCAGAGTTCTATCACAACAATTGATGAGGCTAAAAAACGTATTCATAAATTACGTGAAGCTGGACGCAAAAATGCTCTATTTATTGTAGCGCGTCCAGATGGAGAGTTACGGTTCGTAACGCTCCTAATGGATTGATCCTTAAAAATTATTTTTTTGTTTTTTATCAGCCTTAGTAATGGGATATTTTGCAAGTCAGGCATGTGATGTCCAATGTTTCTCAAGCTCATTTCACGATAGAGAGCATGGGGTGTGCAATATAAAATCCATTGGGCAGCTCTGTTTCTACGTTAAATAAAAGTACAAGTTGGTACCATCATAGATTTGCTAGTTTCCAATCTTGTAACAGCCTAGACTTTGAAATGCTGCATAAGAGATCTATGTTTTGTGTTTAAGTCAATTATTATTATAAATAATGTTTTATTTAGTGAGACTTTTAGTCCTTTGTGATTGTACTTTATGTGCTATGGAGAACGTTTTTTTTCAATTCAGTTTGAAAAAAACTATCTTAGAGAAAAATCATATTAGACTAAATTAGTTATATATATATATATATATTTACACCTTTCTTGGTGATGGATGAAGAAATAGTTATAAAAAAGAGAGCGTGAAGAAGACAATTTCTGAATCTCCTATTATAAATCAGATTAGTATACTGTTTTTATAGGAAAAAATAAAGCTGTTTGATTGTATAGGTTAAGCTCAGTATTATTATTCATAAATAATGACAAAGAATATGTTTGTTTTTAATGGACTAACGGACAGAATTATTATGGCTGTAGTTTACTATTGAACTATGATAGCAAAAATGCTTGGAAATTCCTTTGGTGTTGTTATTAAGCCCATTTTTTATAAATTTCATAGGGGGCTTTGGTGGTGTCTGCATGTTGCAATAAGTTATTGATTGGGAGAAATTGCTATTCATGACACAGAGAACAGTTACATTAATAGCGGGGCCAACGGCAAGTGGGAAGTCAGAACTTGCCTTGCAAATGGCTCAAGAAAAGAATGCTCTCATTATTAATACTGATTCAATGCAGGTTTATGATGTTTTAAATATTTTAACGGCACGGCCGGGGGAGGCTGATACCGCGATTGTTCCCCATTATCTTTATGGTCATGTGAGTCCTACTTTGAATTATTCAGTAGGGCAATGGTTGTGTGATGTCGAGAAGCTATTGGCTACTTTTTCTTTAAGATCAGTTATTTTTGTTGGTGGGACAGGACTTTATTTTCGTGCTCTTTTAGAGGGGATTTCGGAAATCCCTCATGTTCCAAATGTTGTGCGGCAGAAGTGGCGTTTGCTGCTTGATAAAGAGGGACCTGAAAGTCTTTATCGCCAGTTGTTGCAGATTGATGCTGTTGTTGCTGAAAAAATTTCTTCGCACGATAGACAGCGTATTGTACGTGCTTTGGAAGTTTATGATGCAACCGGTAAGACGCTCAGTTGGTGGCAGAAACAAAAAACAACACCTATCATTGCGCCGAATTTGACCGAAAAAATTCTTCTCATGCCACCACGTTCTCTGCTTTATGAACGTATTCATAAACGCTTGGATTCTATGATTGAAAGAGGAGCTTTAGAAGAAGTGGTGGCTATGAAAAAACTTAAACTTTCCTCTTCATTACCAGCAATGAAGGCTATTGGTATACCTGAGTTTATGGCTTATTTGGATGGATATAGAAGCTTTGAGAATGCTCTTGAAGCGGTGAAAATACAAACGAGGAGATATGCAAAAAGACAAATGACATGGTTTCGTAATCAATTTGATGAAGAATGGATGCTTACTTTTTGATAAAAGAGTTAGAGCTTTGCAAAGAAACTTATCGAAAGATAAAAGATAATTCGTGAAAAAGAAATTTTTTAGAAAATATAATTTTTTATTGACGAATGGTATCAATGGAATTAGAAATCTTCCTACAAGGAATTTTTTATATATTTTATACGTCGGAATAATGGGGGTAATCATACAGTATGTGTTGTGTAATGGGCTCCTTTGGGGTCTTTTTTTATGGGCTCCGTTAGGGGCTTTTTTATTGTCCTATAAAGTAGGTGAGTGGGAAAAATGAGAAATGATCCAAGAAAGCAAGAGAGTGCAGATGGAAAAATAATGTCGGGGGCTGAAATAGTGGTTCAGGCTCTTATAGATCAAGGGGTTAAACATATTTTTGGTTATCCTGGTGGGGCTGTTTTGCCTATTTTTGATGTTCTTTATCATCAAGATATACTCCAGCATATTTTGGTGCGCCATGAACAAGCCGCAGGGCATGCGGCTGAAGGCTATGCACGCAGCACCGGGAAGGTAGGGGTTATGCTTGTGACTTCTGGTCCAGGCGCAACGAATGCTGTGACACCTTTGCAAGATGCACTTATGGATTCGATACCTCTTGTTTGTTTTTCTGGGCAGGTGTCAACAACGGTGATTGGAACAAATGCTTTTCAAGAGGCTGATACAGTTGGAATTACAAAGTCTTGTACGAAGCGTAATTGGTTGGTTAAAAATGTCAATGATCTTGCGGCTATTATTCATGAAGCTTTTTCTCTTTCTCAATCAGGCCGTCCTGGACCGGTTTTGATTGATATTCCTAAGGATGTTCAATTTGCTTTAGGATTTTATAGAGCACCTCAAGTTCAGGAGTCTTTACATTCTTTTCCATCGTTGAAAGGGAATACTAAGGCTATTGAATCTGCCGTTTCTCTTTTAGTTGAGGCAAAACGCCCTATTATTTATTCTGGTGGAGGTGTAATTTCATCGGGGATGAAAGCTATACAGCTTTTACGTAATTTGGTTCAGTTGGGAGATTTCCCCATTACTTCTACCTTAATGGGACTTGGTGCTTATCCTGCTTCTGGTAAAAATTGGCTTGGAATGCTTGGAATGCATGGAACCTATGAGGCTAATATGGCCATGCATGATTGTGATGCCATGTTAGCTGTTGGAGCACGATTTGATGATCGTATCACGGGGCGCCTTGATGCATTTGCACCTCATGCGCGTATTATTCATATTGATATTGATCCTTCTTCCATCAATAAAATTGTAAAAGCAGAAGTTCCAATTATTGGTGATGTGGCGCATGTTTTGGCAGATATAATGCAACATTTGCATAAGGAACAATCAAAGTTCGATAAAGAAAGTCGTAAACCATGGTGGGTGCAGATTAATCGCTGGAGATCACGCAATTCATTGGCATATATGAAAAAAAAAGATGTTATCATGCCTCAATATGCTCTTGAACGGCTTTATGCTCTTATCAAAGATGCCCGTGCTTATATCACAACGGATGTCGGACAGCATCAGATGTGGGCAGCACAGTATTATCATTTTGATGAACCAAAACATTGGATGACTTCTGGTGGTCTTGGAACGATGGGGTATGGTTTACCTGCTGCTATAGGTGTTCAAATAGCGCATCCTGATGCGCTTGTTGTGTGTATTTCTGGTGATGCCTCCATTCAGATGAATATTCAAGAGCTTGCAACAGCTATTCAGCATGACACACCGGTGAAAATTTTCATTTTAAATAATCAGTATATGGGAATGGTCCGCCAGTGGCAGCAATTGCTGCATGGTAATCGTCTTTCTCATTCTTATACGGAATCTATGCCTGACTTTGTGAAATTGGCACAAGCTTATGGAGCCGTGGGAATTCATTGTTCAAAACCCGATGAACTTGATGATAAAATTCAGCAGATGATTGATTGTGATAAGCCTGTTCTTTTTGATTGTCGTGTTTATCATTTAGAAAACTGTTTTCCTATGATCCCATCGGGATGTGCCCATAATGAGATGTTATTACCCGATGAGGCAAGCGAAGAAGCTATTGCAAATGCTATTTCTTCCGATGGAAAGATTCTTGTATAAAATGAATATGTTAACAAAATGGTGAAGGATGGTGATGATGAAGTCTTTGGAGTCTTCATCTCTGTCTCTTTTTTGTGGAGAGTTCCTATTATCCTTAGAGCTCATTTTATGATTTTCATTCTTTGTTTAAAGACATGGGGTGTATTATTATTTGTTCATCTAAAAAATGTTATAAGTCGTGTGCACAATTATGTTTGAATTTATTTGTACGCGATGTTTGTTTTTTTTAATTCATATGTTCACATTAATAGCTATTTCGTTGCATTTTTTAGATAATACATTGAATTATCTGTTATAAATTAATTATGTTGTCTCATATATGAAAGATTCCATCGTGCAAGAAAAAAATCCACTGTGCTTGAAGGGTGCAACCATGCAAACCGTCATGCCTATGAAAACAATAGAAAAGTTTGTTACTATGTTTTGGTTTTGCATTATGAAATTACTCCAAATAGCTCTTTCAGGGGCTTGATAGGAAAATCCCCCTAGCGGCTTGAAAGGAAGGGAAAAAATAACAAAAATCAAATGCAGCCATAGAAAACCAATAGGTCACCATAGCTTATAATCAGGTATGATTATGCGGGAGAAACCTATACATATGAGATGTATCGTCAATATATAAACCAGAATAATACTCAACATCATATCATTATCAGGATATTAACATTGAAAATTAAATATTCTTTCTTTTATTTGTTCTATATATCTATGATTCCATAAATCTGCAGACACAAACACTCTTTGAATCCATCGCATTGGATTTCATAACTATCAAATGATCCAAAAAATTTATCTCTAGAGTGTAGGGCCATTCTATTATCAATGTATAATAATCTTCCTGGTTGTACATCAATTCCAAAAGATATAGCCTTAATAGCTTCATAAAAATGATCTAAAGCTTCTTTGGCTTTTTTTGACTGTGGCTCTAACATGCCTGGATAAAAAACAGCGCTGATATCTGGGAATTCACCGTCCCCTTGAACGAGGGGCACTTTACTTGTAGAAGTTACCCCATTTTTTCTCCATCTATAGGGAACATTAATTATATATAAATTATCCCTGAAGCTCCTCAAATCCTCCTCACTTAAAAGTTTTAAAGCTAGACGTGCATCAGATATTCTCGTTAACGGACCATCAACACCATTGCGAACACCAGATAAAAGTATCCCCTTTAGGAGATAAATTTAAATCCGTTATAAATTTTAGTGCAGCATTTTCATATGAAAATCTAACTCAACTTCAGATCCTAATCCTGTATAATCTTTTTTATTATCCTCTAAAGGAACTAGGTTATTTACTATATGTTCGCCTTCAAACTTAATTGAATAAGGCTCTCCGATCAATAAAGAAAACATCATAATTAAATTTTCGCTAATATAGCCACTTTTACAAGACGCATCTAAATTGTAAGGATTAGGTGACATATTAATTTGTCTATCAACAGGAAGGTTTTCAAAGATTAAATATGGTTTAGGGGTAATAGACACCTTTTGATTCATAAGAATTGTTAATATTCTATGGGGTAGCAGCGAAAATGCTATTTTTTTAGCTCAACCGAATATTCAATACCACCGTATGGATCATAAATAACATGGTCTAAAGCCTCCCAAAGTTTGTCTCTTTCGAGATTGCTCAACTCAAAAGTATTTTCATTTATCATTATAATTTCCTCCCCAATTATCTTTCCCTACTTTCTTATTAAGAAAAGTGAAAAAATAATAATTAAAATTAAAATCAGCCATGTTAGTAAATAAGTTTCTGTAAAATCTTGGATTAATCCAAATAATGGTGGAGCAGTAATAATTGCGATTTGATTTATAGACATTGCTAACCCCAGAGAAAAGCCAACGCTTTCTTTTGGTGAAGAGTCTACAATATAGGCGACCCAAGGGCCATACCATCCCAATCCAAAAAAACCTAACCAAGCAGATAAAATAGTTAAATAAATTATGGATCCACTCATGCCTAAAATTAATATTAAAAATCCAAAAACGACTGCAATCATGCAAAACAAGACAGGAAAAAATCGTCCTTTTCTACAATGATCACTCCACGCTGCTAAAATAATTCTTCCTAAGGCACCAGAAGCCTGTGAAACAAAAAACAAATAAGCACTTTTATTTAAGGACAGCTGATAGATTCTATAAAAATAAATCGTTATAAAAATGGTTAAAACATATTGAACGATCACAAGTGAAACGCCTGAGAAAATAATATTCTTCATATGCGGTGCAGTTAACATCGCAAGACGAGACTTTACATTTGCATAGAACGAAACTTTTTCTTTGCTTTCTGGAACGATAGCGACAACTTTTTCTGGTGAGTGATAAAAAATAATAAATATACATCCCCCTAAAAAAGAAACGATGGCACCGACCAAAAACGCACCTTGTATGCCATAGACAAGCGCACTCGCAGGAAGAACTATCCCAGCTAATGCCCACCTAATGGTAGCCCCGCCTGCCTTATTCCCATTGCAAACCCGCGCTGCGATTGTGGAAACCATGAAGAAACAGATTTAGCGTCACCGGGTTGAGCAGAACTATAAAATCCCCCTACAATTAGCAAACAAACCAAAAGGGAAATATAGTTATCTGCGATTGCTCCCAACAAAAGAACGACAGAAACGCCAACCGCGCCAACTCCATCAATATAGCGCTCGTTAAACTTGTCTAGTAATTCACCAGCTATGAGTAACCCAATAATAGGTAGGAATTGCGCTGCTGAAGACAGCAAACCTATCTGAGAGTCACTAAGCGAGAAATCCTTCTTAAAAAATTCAGCTAAAGGACCAATCCCTTGAACAAACAAGCAGGCTGAAGCTTGAGCGATCGTGGCAACAAGCAATACAATCCATCTATAATAATTTTTTTCTATAAATTTATTATTGCCCACTATGCCCCCCCTCCAATTAAAGTGTATTCCAATGAGGTAGCCTTTTTTAATAATGATTGCAACAATAAATGAGGTATTTTATGCTGATTACATAAAAATCTGTCAATACGATTGGTATGAATATGAAAGCTAAGGAATATACTTAATTTAAGGAAATAAGCTATTATATGTCGTGCAAATTTGATAGGCTAGCGATATAAGATAAATTTTACAAACATTGGCTCAGCCGGCATTAAGTGCTCTTTATAAAAGAAGCTATATTTTGGCAAGCTTTTTCAAAATAATTCTCAAAGCTTTCTTCAGTCACATAGCCCAGATGCGGTGTGTAAAGAACTCTATCTGATTGCAATAATTTGCTCTCATATACTGGCTCGCTGTCATAAACATCTAGTGCAAAGTAAGTTGAATTTTCCAAACTTAGTATTTTTTCTATCGCCCCTTTTTCAACCAAAGCTGAACGCGCTGTGTTAACAAAAATAGCATGTGGTTTCATGCTCAATAGATCATCTAATTGAATGATTTCTCTGGTTTTATCACTTAAACGTAAATGGATGGATATAATGTCAGGACGTGTAAAAAATTCATCTTTTGAATGCGTAAAATGATAACCTAAATTTCTTGCTTCTTGCGTTGAACGCTCGCTCCCATAAACCAAAATGGACATGCCAAAAGCTTGAGCATATTGAGCAACCATTTTACCAATACGCCCAAACCCGAATATTCCAAGAGTAGCCCCTTTCATTTGGTTGCCAAATGTTGTTTGCCATCGTCCTTTTTTCATATCAGATACAGATTTACAGAGTTTTCTACGCGCAGACATAATTAAGAGCCACGCAAATTCAGCAGCAGAAGTTGGATCTCCACCACCGTCTAATATTTCAATTCCTAAGTCTCTACAAGCTTCTATATCAATATGTGAACCTATAGGGACTGTTTGGCAGATTAATTTTAAATTTGGCAGTTTCAGGAGAAGATTTCTATCAACTATAGTCCGCTCTCTGATTAAGATAAGAATATCGATCTCTTTGAGCTTATCTTCTAAATCACATTCTTTAGCTAAATTATTTATAACCAGCACTTCATGTGATGTCATTAATTTTGTAATAGATTGTAATGTTAGGGTGGCTTTTTGATAGTCATCTGGAATTAATATTTTCAATTTAAACCTCCCGTTTCATTCATCAATATTTGAGCTCATTATTTCATTTCTAAAACAACCAAAAAGCAATCTCATCGCTGATATTTTGACATAACGCCAAGCCTATTAACAAATTATATCCCTTTATTTATTGTTATTTCTAGCAATAAGAACAGCATTAATCAGTTAGTTTTTATAAACTTTAAAACATTGCGACAAAAAGAAAAAGTTTGACTCAATAGATGAAGAATTGCGCTTTTCTCATATTCTAGAGGACGAATCTGAAGTGCTACGCTGGACTGAAACCATGTTCCAGTTTTCTATAATAGACTACCAAGAAGGTCATACTTACGAACCATATTTTATTGTTGAAACAGAAAAAACTACATATTTGTGCGAGATAAAGCGTGCTTCATATAAGTGTGATATCTCTCTTTATGCGTTGAGATATAACATATTTGTAGCATGAAGAGTAAATTTATTAAAATCATGATAAGAGGACGATAGGAACTTTATAGGTGTATCATCATAGGATTAAGTAGTTTTGTTGAGAGCTATTTCTATTTCTGCTAAAAGGTTTTTGATATATTTAATTATTATTTCGTAATAGTGGATGTACTTTATTTTTATGTGCAAGAAAGCTGATTGATTGTGTAAAATAGTATTCATAAAATGACATTATTCTTATCCTGTTAAGGACATTTTTTCTAGTGAGGTTTTTGCAATTGCAATGCTCTTTTTCTTATTCTAAATTTTGGTTAAAAAAAGCGTATATAGGTGTTATTTTAAATTTAAGATATGCATATTCCATTGTTGGTGTTACTGTTGTAAAAAATGATATTTTATTTGATAAGTATAAGATGTTACCAAGAAGATCGATGTATAGATAAAATTTAGATTTTTACAATATCTTGAAAAAGCAATGGGTAAATAATTGATAATTGTGCTACGAAGGTTGTTAGATGGGCGTGTGTCAGCAATTCTTAATAAAAAGGTTTTTCTTGATAGTCGTTTTTTTTTCAAAATACTGCTCTTCTTATGCAAATCTTATGTTGGTAAGCTATGCAGTTTTCACGGGAACAGGATAATGCATTAAAGGCTGTTGCCGCGTGGTTGAGGGAAGGGCGTTCTCCTCTTTTTCGCCTTTTTGGCTATGCGGGGACCGGTAAGACGACGCTTGCGCGCTATTTTGCAGAGACAGTTGATGGTTCTGTTCAATTTGCTGCTTTTACAGGGAAGGCGGCGCAGGTTTTGCGTTCTAAAGGTGCAAGCAATGCTTGTACGATTCATTCGCTGATTTATTGTCCGCGTGGAGAAGAGGAAGTTTCCGATGAAATAACAGGAAAAAAGTCTATTGCTCCAACATTTACATTAAATCGAAGAAGTGCTGCTGCACAAGCTAAACTCATTATTGTTGATGAGTGCTCGATGGTTGATGAACAATTGGCGCGTGATTTAATGAGCTTTCGAACGCCAATTCTTGTTCTTGGTGATCCAGGTCAATTGCCTCCTATATCTGGTGGGGGCTTTTTTTCTAATGGGAAACCAGATTTTCTTCTTTCAGAAATTCATCGGCAAGCGCGCGACAATCCGATTATACGTCTTGCTATGGATGTACGTGAAGGACGCGATATTGCTTATGGTGACTATGGAGAAGCGCGCGTTGTGACACGTAAAGAGGTCAATCAACAATTGGTTTTGGATGCTGATCAGGTCTTGGTAGGGGTTAATCGTACACGCCACCTTTATAATCAGCGTTTGCGTGTGTTAAAGGGATTTACAGCAGATTATCCGCAAGCGGGAGATAAGCTGGTGTGTTTGCGAAACGATCCTATTAAAGGTTTGTTGAATGGCTCTTTATGGAAGGTGATGACTTCACAGAAGGAGACCGTTAAACCAAGTATTAATCTTCTTGTGAAACCAGAAGAAAGTGAGCGTGGGGTAGCAAAGATTAAACTTTTAAAAGCAGCGTTTGAAAACCCTGATCAAGAAATTTCATGGCAATTAAAAAAGCGATATGATGATTTTGATTATGGGTATGCATTAACGGTTCATAAGGCACAAGGTTCTCAATGGAATAATGTCGTTTTGTTTGATGAAAGTTTTGCATTTCGTGATATGTATGCGCGCTGGCTTTATACGGGAATTACGCGCGCAGCAGAGCGTTTAACGATTGTTCGATAGAAAAAAATGTGTATATCATCTAAGTTTCAGATGGAAAATGCCTTTTTTCTATCTTGTTACATACTATAAAAAAATGGAAATGGGCATGGCGGTAAAACTTTCGGTTAATCTTAATGCTGTTGCTGTTTTGCGTAATCGACGTAATCTTCCGTGGCCAAGTATAACGAATATTGGGCATATAGCGCTTGCTGCTGGAGCAGCAGGTTTGACGGTTCATCCGCGCCCTGATGAAAGGCATATTCGTTTTGCGGATTTGCCAGATATATACTGTTTAATCAAGAACACTTTTCCTACAGCTGAGTTTAATATTGAAGGTTATCCCAGTGATCAATTTTTGGATATCGCTGAAAACTATGCGGATCAGATCACCCTTGTTCCTGATGATCCAGATCAGTCAACGTCTGATCATGGTTGGAATTTTGCTCATGATGCAGAATTTTTAGCACCTATTATTCAGAATTTAAAAAACAGAAAGATTCGTGTATCCCTTTTTGCTAATCCTACTGTCGATGGTCTTGATATTGCTAAAGCAATGGGCGCTGATCGTGTGGAATTTTACACGGGACCTTACGGTGGTGCATTTCAGGATAAAACAAAACAAGATCAAGAGCTCAATAAACTTGTTTTAGCAGCAAGAAGAGCAAAAGAGTTGCAGTTAGGTATAAACGCAGGGCATGATCTGACACTTATGAATCTTCCTGCTCTTGTCAAAAATATTCCTTGGCTTGATGAAGTTTCTATTGGCCATGGGCTCATTGCTGATGCATTAGAGTATGGAATACATGAGACTGTTCAGCGTTTTATCCGGTTATTATCGTAATCTTTTTCTCTCTATAAAAATTGGAAAAGAAATTTTTATAGAGGTTTGCCAATTTATCTTAAAAAACAATATATGCTTAGATAAATAGCACTATTATCGTGCATTATAAATATTCTATTGTTCCTCTATTTATTGGTTGCTTTCTATCTTTTGTTTTTGAGTGTATGCGATGTTTTTTATTTGTACTATCCATTATGAGGAAGTTTTAAAATCTTCTTATTATAATTTCTTTGAATGGAGAAGAGATAGGGTTTTGAAAGTATTTCCATTATAAAGGAGTGCGTAGGATTTTAATGGATCAATACACAAATTTTCTTGATATTTGAGCTCATTTTTGGGTTATCTGTAAATAGTATAACGTAAAATCTCCTTATGAATAAGCTTAATGCAATAGGAGCTGTTAAATAGAATGATGATATCGACTTGTAGCTTTATGAAGTAAAGAGAGTGATGTGCAATAAATCTTACACTATTATAGGGAATTCTTGAAAAGGGCTTGAGCATATTAAAATTTTTTTATAAGGCGCCATAAATGGATAACATAATGGACGTATGGGGGCTTCTTCGCGTGAGAGGCGTGGATATTAAAGAACGTAAAAAGTAAAAACATCCTCTTTATTATTCTAAAGATATTGTTGTATATGCTTTTGAAAGTTGTATTAACACAATACTTGTTATTTTGTAATTTTTCTTGCTATCTGTATTGATTTGGTTCATGTTAAAAATTGTATGTTGTATCTTAATTTTTAGAATATAGCGTTTTGTTGCACGATAAAAGAGTAGAATATTAGCTAAATTTTCTTTAGAAATCTTATTTTGTGTAATTATTGTTTTTGTAGAATAGCAGTTGAAGTTTATTTGGGGATCCGTATATGTTTTAGGAATGTTTGGGGACTACAGTTTTTTCTATGCAATATGTAAACTTTAAAATTATTCAATTGCTGTGTTCTTATAAGCGGTGTTTTTTGTCTTTATAAGTGTGTGATGCACTGTAGATAATGTTTCTTATTGAATAAAAATAATCTGAAATCCAGTTTAAATAGAGAAAGAAGGAATTTTTTTATGCGTGTTTATTATGATCGTGATGCGGATGTTAATCTCATTAAAGGGAAAAAAGTAGCCATTGTTGGTTATGGTTCTCAAGGGCGTGCACACGCTTTAAACTTGAAAGATTCTGGTGTTAAAAATGTGCAAATAGCTTTGCGTTCAGGGTCGGAAACAGTTAAAAAAGCCATGGCTGATGGTTTTGAAGTGGTGAGTGTTGCTGAAGCAGCAAAATGGGCAGATCTCATCATGATGGCAACACCAGATGAATTGCAAGCTGATATTTATAAGGAACATATTCATGATCATTTACACGATGGGGCAGCGATTGCTTTTGCGCATGGTTTGAGCATTCATTTTGGCTTGATTGAACCTAAAAAAAACGTTGATATTGTGATGATTGCTCCTAAAGGTCCAGGGCATACAGTTCGTCATGAATACCAACGGGGTTGTGGTGTTCCTTGCTTAATAGCGGTGGCGCAAGATGCTTCAGGGCATGCACATAATGTAGCATTATCTTATGCGTGTGGACTTGGTGGTGGACGTGCTGGGGTGATTGAAACAACATTTAAAGAAGAGTGCGAAACTGATCTTTTTGGTGAACAAGCGGTTCTCTGTGGAGGTCTTGTTGAACTGATTCGAGCAGGTTATGAAACATTAACACAGGCAGGTTATGCGCCGGAAATGGCTTATTTTGAGTGTTTACATGAAGTGAAACTGATTGTTGATCTCATGTATGAAGGGGGCATTGCAAATATGAATTATTCGATTTCTAATACAGCTGAATGGGGTGAATATATCTCTGGTCCACGTGTGATTACGGATGAAACTAGAGCAGAAATGAAACGTATATTGAAAGATATTCAAACGGGTAAATTTACATCGAATTGGATTCAAGAATATAAAGCTGGTGCTGCTCATTTTAAAAGTATGCGGCGTTTAAATGATAATCATCCTATTGAAGAAGTTGGTAAAAAACTTCGTTCTATGATGCCTTGGATAAAATCTAACGCTTTGGTTGATAAAGAGCGTAATTGAAGCTTCTACAGAGATATTTTGTCAATAGCTTTTATAATTTTATAGATAAATATCAAAAAAAGGGTAACTTTAGTTACCCTTTTTTATATGTTTTTGGAAACATAAGCTTTATTTTTTAATTTTTTGTATAATTCTTTTTTCCAAAAAGAAAGTATACAATTCCTAAAAATATGAACCACGCTGGAGTGTATTTTAAAGCTATGGCAGTGTCAGCTTCTAATGACAATAAATAAATAATGAATGCAAAGAAAATAAGAAGCGCCCAACATATAACAACACCTCCAGGCATTTTATAAGGAGAGACAGTATGCTGGAGAGGACGATTGCGGCGATAGACGATATAGCTGATCAAAATGATAGACCATACAAATATAAACAAAGTTGCGGCAATTGTCGTAACAATTGTAAAAGCAGCTATGAGTGTTTGAGATAACGATACAATTGCATAACCAAATAAGATGCATATACATGAAAAGAATAATGCGTTAGCTGGAACGTGGTTACGAGAAAGTTTTCCTAAAAATTTAGGAGCACCTTTTTGTGTTGCTAGCCCATATATCATACGGCTGGTAGAAAAAATTCCACTATTTGCTGAAGATGCGGCAGCTGTGAGGACAACAAAGTTCATCAAACCTGCAGCAGTTGGAATACCAATAAGTGCATACATTGTTACAAATGGGCTTTTTTCTGGACTGATTTGATCCCACGGCGTCACAGACATAATCACAAGAAGAGAGAATATATAAAAGAATACAATGCGGATTGGTATTGAATTAACAGCTTGTGGTAGAGCTTTTTGAGGTTCTTTTACTTCAGCAGCAGCTGTTCCAGCGAGTTCAATGCCAACAAAAGCAAAAATAACAATTTGAAATCCAGCAAAAAAGCCTGTAATTCCTCGCGGAAAAATATTCCCACCGTTCCATATATGGCTAAGAGAAGCAACCGTACCGTTTGGAGAGACAAAACCGGTAAAGATCATATAAAATCCTACAACGATTAAGACTAGAATTGCTACGATTTTGATAAAACCAAACCAAAACTCAAGTTCGCCAAATAGTTTTACTGCGACGAGGTTAAGAATTAAAAAGGACATAAGACCAATTATAACAGGAATCCACGGATTGAGTTCAGTCCACCAAAAGTGTGTATAAGTGACAATAGCAATAATTTCAGCAGTTCCAGTGACAATCCAACACAACCAATATGTCCAGCCGATAAAGAATCCGGCACATGGCCCTAGAAGATCGGTTGAGAAGTCAATAAAAGATCGGTATTGTGTATTAGAAAGCAATAACTCTCCCATAGCACGCATGACAAAGTATAGAGCACAACCAATAATTGCATAAACGAGTAGAATCGAAGGCCCTGCTACACTGATTGTTTTTCCTGATCCCATGAAGAGACCTGTTCCAATCGCTCCACCGAGGGCTATAAGTTGTATGTGTCGGTTATGTAGTCCACGTTGTAATTTCTTCTTAGGTTTTTTTTCTAAATTTTGTTTGTTCATTTTTGGGGAGTTCTCCTTAGTTATTTTTAAATAAAATTACCCTAAAAAAGGTAATTCCTTCTATCGGAACACGCTATGGTTAAGGAGTAAAGGAATTTTTTTCTATGACTATATGTGAATAAAGCAAGAACATTATTCATTAATGGAATAATTATTTTATATATAAGAAACAAAAGATAAATTGTATTATATTTTTTTTGATTTTTATGTTTTATACATAATTAATATTAATTATGTATAATATAATTTATTTTATACATAATTATTATTTGTATATAAACAATAATTATATTTATTTATAGTAATTTTTATATAAATATATTTATATTTAAAATTATTTATTTATTTATATTTTTTATATATAAAAATATAAATAAAATTGTAAATTTATTAAATATAAAACTTTATTTATAAATAAAATAAGTTTAAATAGTTAAACTATTATTTAAATAATTAAAAAATATATTTAAAATTTACATTTAAGTATTAATATTTAAAATTTATTACAAATAGAAAAATATTTTCATAGAATCTTTTTTTATTGCAGATAGCTATTAAGATATATTCTGTTTAGAGCTACATTTTTAATTTTGATAAAAAATTGAATATAAATTTTTTTGGGGGGGGGGAAGTTTTAGATAAAATCTCATGTTTTATTAGTAAACAATGTCAGTGAAGTTTATAGAGAATTCTTTACAGAATAGCTCGTTCTTATCCTATTATACAGTAAAATACTGTTGTGTAGAGTAGTGATATAAAGCATATAACATTTTACACATTAAGTATTTTTAGAATGTGTGGTGAGTGTTCAGGGCAGGGCTAGCCCATAGAGCCTTATGTAGGTGAACCATATAAATGATCAGCAGCATTCCCTCTTAATAAGCTGGATTGTTCACAAACCGGCGCTGGTAGGAATCGTCGTTTTTTGATGTTTGGGGAGGAGGTTAAGTAGAAAAAGGGTAACTAAAATTACCCTTTTTTGAGATGTTTTATGTATAGACTTTATTTGTTACCTTGAGTCATTTTTTTCTTTACAAATGTAAAATAGGTTATGCCTAAGCAAATAAACCAGAATATACCGTATTTTAAAGCTGTTAGGGTGTCTTCTTCTAACGTTAACAAATAGAGCATGAAAGCAAAGAAAACTAAAATTATCCCGCACACGATAACTCCTCCTGGCATTTTGTAGACGGATTCAGCATGCAAATGAGGGTGATTGCGACGATATACAATATAGCTAACCAAAATTACAGACCATACGAATAAAAATGCAATAGCTGAGATGCTCGTCACAATTGTGAAAGCACTTATGAGGCTTGGAGAGAGTGAGGCAATTGTATACCCTATTAAAATACATAAGCAGGAAAAGAATAGAGCATTGGCTGGAACATGATATTTGGAAAGCTTACCTAAAATTGGAGGAGCACCTTTTTGTGTTGCAAGCCCATATATCATGCGGCTAGTAGAAAAAATACCACTATTTGCCGAAGAAGCAGCCGAGGTGAGAACGACAAAGTTTACCAAACCAGCAGCTATCGGAATACCAGCAAGCCAAAACATCGAAACAAAGGGGCTTTTATCTGGAACAATTTGATCCCAAGGTGTGACTGACATAATCACGATGAGAGAGAAGATGTAAAAGAGTACAATACGTACTGGTATTGCATTAATTGCTTTTGGTAGAACTTTTTTAGGATTTTTGACTTCAGCTGCAGTTGTTCCTGCAATTTCTATACCAACAAAAGAAAAAATGGCAATTTGAAATCCAGCAAAAAAACCTGTCATTCCTCGCGGAAAGATATTTCCATCGTTCCATACGTGATTGAGAGAAGCAACAGTACCATTGGGAGAAGTAAAGCTCGTCGCGATCATATAAAAACCAACAACAATTAATGCTAAAATTGCTACGACTTTGATAAGACCAAACCAAAATTCAAGTTCACCAAATAGTTTTACGGCAAAGAGATTAAAAATTAAAAAGAAACCAATGCAAGAAAAAACGGCAATCCATGGATTAAGCGTTGGCCACCAAAAGTGCATATAAGTGATGATGGCAATAATATCTGCAGCTCCAGTTACAACCCAGCTCAACCAATAGCTCCAGCCTACAAAGAAAGCGATTCCCGGTCCTAGCATATCGGTTGAAAAATCAATAAGGGACCGGTACTGTGAATTAGAAAGCAATAATTCTCCCATAGCACGCATGACAAAGTATAGGGCACATCCAATAATAGCATAAACGAGTACGATGGAAGGGCCTGCTACACTAATTGTTTTTCCTGATCCCATGAAGAGTCCTGTTCCAATAGCTCCACCGAGGGCTATAAGTTGTACGTGACGGTTATCTAGGCCACGTTGTAGTTTCATCTGAGGACCATCTTTTAAATTTTGTTTATAGCTCATTTTTTGGGGGTTCCCTTTAATTATTTTGAGATTAAATTACACTAAAAATGCATTGTTCTGTATCGAAGCATGATATAAATGAGGTGTAAAGGAAAAAAACGTTTTTTATGATTTTGTGTGGATAAAGAAAAGAATATGTTTTAGGAATATGGTTTTGAAAAAAGAGAATGTTTTTCTCTTAAATAACGTAACAGATATTTGAATAGGGAGCTTTTTATTGTTATTAATAACAAATTAATTGTTCATTAAAAGACGTGGGGCTTTTAAAATTATTTCAGAAAACTGTCAGGAGTTTTTATAATTTTTTGAAACTTATTATTTGTAATCAGTGCATTATTTATTATTATTCATAATGGTGAGAGTTTTAATTTTTGCTCAAATAGCACTTGAGAGTTCTCATCTTAGTTTAAGAACAATTTGTAATGGAAAATTAAAATGATTTTTAAAATCATTTTTTTGTTTGTATGGTGCTATCATAAATCAAAAAGTTACTTTATGTTTCATAAACGAAAAGAGGAATATCATAGCTTATTTTTTTAAAGTGATGAATAAGGATTTTGTTTAGATATTGGTAACATTTTATAAAATATTGCGAGAAACTCACATTGTTTACACAAACGTCCTTGAGAGTATGATAAAGAAATGCAACGTAATTCAGTTATACAAAGAAAAAAAGAACTGGGGATTGTATAAGTTCTGTTAGAGATTGAGCTATTCATAGTGAGAGACAGAATCAGGAAAAGATGCTCTATTAACTTTACAATTTGTTATCAAAAGATAAAACTATCCAAAGAAAATGAAAAAAGAAAACAGAGATAAAACTGTTCCTGTCGCAATGTTAATCGAGCCTTTTACCCGCTGCTTTTTTAAGGCGGTACTGGCAAATGATATAAAAATGGTCATTAAAGTAAACCATGCAAAGATGTTGAAAGAATGTATGGTTACAAGTTCAAAACCTTTTTTAATGCTACCACCAGAAGCTAAGAATTTTGGAAAAGTTGCTATGTAAAATATAGATACTTTGGGGTTTAGTATTTGTGTTAAAGAACCGTCCATATAGCTGGTTAAAAGCTTTGTTTCACTCGTAGCATGCTTTTCATTCGTTGAACTTCTTTCTTTTGAATTTAAGCTGTGTATTCCAGATTTAATTGATTTAAAGCCCATGTATAATAAATAGCTGCCACCCATGAGTTTTACTAAAAAAAACAGCGTTTTGTTGTTGAGAATGAGCGCTGATACACCTAGTATGGAAAATGCCCCATGCACATATGTTGCTGTACACAATCCTAAAACGTTTACAAATGCGTTCTTTCTTCCCAATCTCGTTGCATTATCGATGATAAGGGCCATATTCGGCCCCGGTGAGATGACTAAAAAAAATGAAACAATGAAAAAGGTCAGTATTTGATGATTCATTTTACTTTTAGCTCTGAAATTAATTGATTTTCGAGATACAATTCTATTCTGTCAAACTGAGAAAGTTTTCCGACACCCTGTGGAGTGCCTGTGTATATGAGATCACCACGTCTTAGCTGAATGTAGTGACTTAAAAATGAGATTATCTTCTCAAAGCTAAAGATCATATTTTTCGTATTGCCAACTTGTCTTGTTTCGCCATTCAACTTCATTGCAAAGGTTATTGGGTTGTTTATTTTTTCCTTGTTTATGAAGTCAGAGACGTATGCAGCGCCCTTAAATCCCTTCGATAAAAGCCAAGGAAGCCTTTTTCCTTTCAGTTTTGTTTGCAAATCCCGCGCGGTGAGATCAAGACCTATTGCTACGGCATCATAGCATTCTTCTGCTTCTGCCTCCATGATCATGAAAGCGTCCTTTGAGATTTTGAGCACAATTTCAGTTTCAAAATGTATTTCTTTGGAAAAATCAGGGAGATAAATTTCATTGCCTAAAACGAGTGAACTTTTGGGCTTGCTAAAGATAACGGGTTCATCTTCAACAACATTACCTAGTTCATGAACATGTTCAACATAATTGTATCCAACACAGTAGATGTCATTTATCATGGGAGCCCTCCAAATTTTTCATTTTCTCTTTGTATAGGCAAGAGAAAACTTTGCAAACAACATTTTTTCTTATATCGCGTTTTGCGTTTTCTGGAAAAGAAGCATTATGTGGGTTAATGACTAACCACGATGACAGCCCTTCGCATTATCCTTTTTTGAAGAGTGCCCAATCTTATAGTCTTTGAGATTATTTTAATTTTGATTGCCAATTTCCTGAAATTACTTTATTACTTAAAGAGTAATTTTGCTCGTCTACGCAGCGATTATTAGGGTCTGAAAGCCCTAAAGTTCGCTCATAAATGAGCCCGCTCTGTGGGTGTCGCAGAATTATGGGATATTTTTCTATATCTAGGTGCGATGAGCACTAAAAGTAAAAAAAGCTGACTCGAACTCAGTACTTTCAGGCTCTCGGAATACTAATGCGAGGGTGCTCGCACCCAGCGGGGGGAGCTTAAGAGTGAAAAGCAAAAAGCTACATTTTAACGGCATTTCTATAGGCAAAAAATCGCTTTCAAAGAAAAATGCTGGGAATGTCGTAAAAGCAATTAGGGCATCAATTAGGGATAACTTTTCAACAAATCCAAAAATATGAGAAAGTCTGTGATGGTTTAAAAGAAGCAGATCGTGGAAAACTTATTGTGGCATGTGGAACGGAGAAGATTTTTACCAGCTTTAAGATAGCAGAATAAATAACCAGAATTGGCAAGCGTGTTTTGTTTTTCGCGCCTTTTCTGGCTTTGATGTCACAAAACGATAAGAGAATGGACACGCTATACAGAAGTACCGTTTCATTCCTTTGTGGTGTATTCTGATACATAAGTTGGCAAGCGTCGTAAAAACAAAGAAGCTGCTGCCGAACTCGATGTCTCAGATCTCGCTCTATCAGCTATCAACTGATGTTCAAAAGCTTTGAAAAAAACAAATAAAGTCTTAGTAAATGCAATGACCGTGGTGTTTGCTACTTACCAATTAATCCAAGTGATTGCGGATGCGCAAAAGAAATACGGTTTATCAGAATTTGATCTGATCATTTGTGAAGCAGCGCAGGTTAAGGCAGATAAAGTAGAACCTTTGGTTGTAGAAGCCAAGGAAGTAGCTGAGACTGCGAAGACAACAGCGGAAGAAGCGAAGAGTGTTGCGGAGCAAGCAAAAGAAGAAGCTGATACGACGAAGTAAGGGCTTGAAAGAGGTCAAGAGTTCATTAGACACGGCGACAGCAACGACAAATTCTGCGAATACAGCTGCCTTTGAGATAAAAGTGTTAGCGGAAGAAGCGAAGAGTGTATTGATAGAAGTTCAAGAGAAGGCACAGAGGAACAGTGACAGTCTTTCTGAACTTCAAGGTAAGGTAGGTTCTCTTTCCACTAAATTTTTAGAGAATGTGCGTTTTCATCAACCTGACAGAATTCTGGAAGCCGATCCGAAAAATAGAAAAGGTCTTGTGATCAATGACGGGGCATGTTTTCGCTTTTATCATGGTGAAGAGAATGGGGGTAGGTACCTCTTTTACCGCATTCCAGGGCGTGGAAGGATGACTTTTGACGAAGATCTTGAAGCAGGAAAGGATTATTATATATATCTCATCTTAAAAGATCAGACGAATGAGCTATCCTTTGAAATTTCGCAAAATCCGACGGCTCCTGATGGCTATACAAAGGATAATTCTGAAAAGATCGGTGGATTTCATACGCTATGTGCGGATGTTGGTGAGATTGAAGGTCATCTCTTATCGGGTTATCAAGCGGGGGATGTTTTGCCCAAGTCTGTTTGGTGTTTAAATCACCGCCCACGTAGTAGTCCAGAAGGGATGGTTTACAATCCGTGGCATAATATTTGGGTTGATATTTATCTTCAATCAGGGACAGGTGTAAATGCAAAGTCTGCCTATGGTGTTCCGATTACGAGCAATCGTAGCTATGCGAATCATGCCTTTGATTTTTGGTCTGTTAATAAGAGATTTTTGACGAGTGATGAGTTTTCGCCAAGCATGTATGGAAGTAATCAAGCAACCAGTATTGTAGGCAATCAAGCGCCTTCTCTTAAGACGTCTGGAGGACACGTTGATACAAACAATAGACGGATGATTTCGCATATCGGTTGTGAGGATGGTTGCGGTTATGTTTGGCAATATTTGTCTGGTTGTTATCCAGTGACTAAATGGCATACAGGGGAGCAAGGAAGCAGTTTACGTGTAGACATAAATATTATGTTGGGAGGAGGTGATTGGACTGGTGGCGCTAACAATGATTATCTTGTGCGGAACTTTGCGCATTCTCGTTATGTAGAAGATGAAAAAATAGGCACTTGTGGATGTAGCGAGCCATTTTATTATAATTAGCGCGAGATTGATTAGAACATCATTTTATCCAGCCTCACTTTTGTGGGGCTTTTTTTATGGAGCGTCAGATGAGAAAGATATCGAAAGAAGGATTGACACTTCATCTTGAAGTTTTAAAATCAAAGCTTTTTCTACTAAACTCATGATGTCAACCAGAGCAGCACAATCTTATCACTCATATTTTCATGCCTAGAAAATTGAGATAATGCCATCCATAAATCGCATAAGAAGTTAGTATTTACCTTCATTGCACACCTCCATGGATTTGTTCTCTCAAACATGCCGCCAATCCTTTAGGTGTGATTTTTGTTGAAGGCAGCACCTTTTCTGTTCCATCCGGTTTTTGAATGGTGATGGCAGAACAGTCCATGAATCCTTTGTTGATTTTATCCTGATTAAAGGTAACAATGGACCACTTGGAGCACGTCGATACACCCAATCATTTTTACGCAAGTAATCTGTTAAATCCTTTGGTCTTATCTCCAACATCTTCGCGGCTTCAATCAAACCAAACAAACCATCAGAGCGTTTTAAGCCTTCTAAAGCTTTTGCTTTTGGTGCTAATTCTGAAATAACATAGTTTTTCTGCTTAATTTGATTTTGTAGATGATTTAAGGCGCCAAGTAATACTTCGGGTTTGGAGTAATCAATTTGTCGAATAGCTACTTGTCTTTCCAACTCTTTCCAACGGTCAATTATCTTTGCTCGTAAGGCAGAGCTGTAACTAGAAACAAGAATTAAGCATTCACGCTTTGGCAGGTTATAACAAGGGCGGCTTTCACCTTTGTTATCAAGGTAGTGCCCACCAAAATCAACCTCCTCAAATTTGAGGGCGTTAAGTTCTTCAAGCGTTTTCTTGATGTCACGCATAATATTGTCATGCCTTTTGCCACATAATTCAGTAATTTTAATAATGGTATTCATAAAGAATTCTTAGATGTTAGACGTTCCTTAATGATATTCTAAAAGAGTGCTAGGCACTAAGAAACACGGCATCTAGTCCGTCGTTACGCCTTTCCCCGAAGGGGGTATATGGCATAGCCACACCTGACAAAGCTATTATATGCATGTAGCACACAATGAGTTAAAGCTTTTAAATTGCGGAAGATTAGTTATTTCGGCAACTAATCCGCTAGTTGTTTTAAGGTGTTTTTGAGGCACCTGATTCGAAAATACCTATTAATATAGAATTGTCCAGCAACAAAAATTACTTTTTGCTAAGAAAACGTTTCACATATTGTACAGTATACATATTGAAATTATTATTTATCAATGAGCTAAGTGTACAATGTACAGTCAAATTGAAAATTCTGTCGTTAGCGATAGTTCGCACTAGTCTGCCCCGCAACGAAGCCAACCCGCTGGGAAGTGCATTTTGCATTGATTTTATTGACTTTTTTATGGAAAAAACAAAACATAAGTGATAATCTGTTCTTAAAATTGCAATCAAAGTGTATAATACATAACTCATAAGGATATGAAATAGATAGATAAAGCTTAAGAACATAATCTAGCTTTTCTTGTTGGCAGCGTATTCATGATGAGCAAGTTGGCACTGTATATTGGCAATTAATCTCTCATTAGCTTTTTTACAATAGCACTTGTAATCTCTGGCTTTGACATCACCCTAGCAATTGAGGGTTCCTCTTGTTTTGCAATAGGGAATTGATCTCCATCCGCTCTTTGAAAAACATTACCCTTCATCTTTTTTAAATCAACACGCTTTGGAAAACTCCCATCCTTGATAAAAACATGGGCAAGATTTGTTTTTTTCCAAACAGTTGTGTAAGTCACGCCGCGTTTTGTTCTTTTGCTTTAAAAAATTTAAGAAGTATCGGTGTTCCAGAACGAATGATATCTATCTCAAGAAACCTTGCTGTCGCCTTTTCTTAATATAAACACCTTGCTTAACACGCTTTGATTGGGCTGATGAGATGTCGGCAATTTGCTTTTCAGTAAAGCGTTCGACTGTTTTACTGCGGTGTTTAGAGCATTACGCAAAGCCCAATTAAGGCGTGGTGCTTGAAGACTGGTGAAGGTATCCTTTACCTGTTGAAGATACCATTTTGGGTAGATGATTAACTTCAACTTCTAAGCCTTTTTAAGGGTAGGTGTTGATGATTGAGAGACCTTAGATGCTTTTGGTTTTTCGAGAGAGGTTTCTTCAGTCATTGGTTCAGATGATGTTTGTGTGGCTTCTTGTTCTATCTGCTTAATTTGTTCAATTGCTTTGTCAGGCTTTGCTACCATCTTGGCCTCAACAAGAAGTTTTGCAGCATTGGCGCGCTTGAGACGTGCGTAGATCTAATTAGAAACTTCAACAAATGGATTATTGGGTGTTGATAGTTCAAAGCGAACAGTGCTTTTATTGTCGCCAACAACACACATTGGCTTAGTGATGACAGCTTTCATTATGGCTCCTTTTGAGTCATAATTAATGACATCATTAGTCAAATATTGATTTTTATTCTGTGAAAAATTGATTAGCCGATTGTCAACAGAAAAAATCATGATCTTATGCTTTTTTACTTTTTACCTAAAGTTGGTGTTTTTAAACATTAAAAATTGTAGAAAAAATTCAAGTAAGAAATGTTGATAACTTTGCTAAGACTTCGCCCATTACGCGCTACTATATCTAAAGAACGCGGTTGGTCGCAGCATATCACACCTGTTGTATGCAGCCCTGTTCCCACCAATGAAACAGCAAAGTCTGTTATTCTAGCAAAATTTCCTCCACTCGTAATGGGCAAAACAATGAGTGTTTTTGTTAAACGATTAAACGCCTCCGGTGACACAATCAGTACAGGATGCATTCATTTTTCTCATAGACAGAGGTTGGGTCAAGGGATACAAACCAAATTTACCCCGCTTCATTACAAGAGCTCTCTCCCAACAAGCTTAGCATCAAACCACTCTACATCTTTATCCGCAAAATCGTCCGAAGTATTACATTGGGCTAACAATTCTTCAAGAGTGTAATTTTGCGATATCTATAGCCAAACCCACTTGCATATTTCAGTAAGATGAAGAACATCAAGCAATGCAGGCGGTGTAGAGAGCATAACTGATCCTCCAACTTTACGTAATTTCGTTGTATGCATAAAACGCCCTCTCTAATATTATATAAAAATATAACATAAAGCCCATGATTCAATAGCTTTTTATGCTTTTGTGTAAATGTTTAAGAGGCGCATTTAGAGCAATACGCAATATACTCTGAATAAAGTCAATATTTTTTATCTCTCTGTTGATCTCGTCTATAAGAGGTTCGTAATTGAGAATGCTTTTCGGAATATCACCACCGTAAACCCATGCTTTTACTTGCGCTTTGGTACTAAAATCTGCATTCTTAGGTGTTTTGTAATACTGACCACCATCAAACTTTTCACACTCTCTTGTGCCGTCTTCGTATTCGTAGAGGTTGTAAAAATACTCCTCTGTCCCATCCCCTATGGGGCATACCCACTGCCGTTGCAACAAACCTCTTTCGCATGGGTTGTTTACGGTTTTTTAAGAATAGATGTTTTAAAATGAACATGCTTTAATCCTAATTTTACAAATTTGTCTATTTGCCTCAAATTTGACCGTACAGAGCGTTTTATATGATAGATTTTTATCATAAAATCTTTAAATCACTCTGTACGGTGCCATTTTGTCGATTTAAATGCACATCCAATCACAAAATGATCAGCAATTTTCACTAGTTTGCTAACCTGCAATGTTTTTCACTTGCTTTTCAACCAACGTGAGTGGTCTTGAATTCTCTCTCATTGCCTTTTCTTTCAGCCTTTTTTCACGGGTGTTCAAAACAGCCTGGTGTACAAGATTGGCTTTTGTCAAAAGACTATTTTCCAAATCACGACATAATTTTACTAACTCACGAGTGTTTGGAAAAAACGTATCCGATAAACCTTCTACCTCATCGCATAAAATCCGTTTAACCGTTTTTATGAGTGACCACGCAGAAACACTTTCCAAAACCATTCCATAGGTAAGCGCCATACCTTCATGATCTGCCCGTTGCGAAATTTTTTGAACCACACGAAAGCATCCAAATTGCCTTGGTTATGTCCTCTTTACTCACTTTTATTGAAAACAATTCGTGAAGTTGATCACACGCTTCTAAGGCAATCGCTTCCTGCTGTTGTGTCAATGCTTGCCACTTTTCAAAACTAAAGGAAACTCCGGAGTTATCATCTCGTGAATGTGTTTCAAAGTGACCTCGAGGCCCGATATCAAGGATACTGTCTGAGATGCGTTCATCTACACTTTTTTGCCTTTGAGAGTGATTTCCATAGTTTTTTCCGTTCTCTAAATCCTCGATAGCTTTTTGCACCCAGTTGCGCCACATTGCTTTCCAATCCGTTTTGCGTGCATCTTTGCCTGTTCTAGCTTTCCAAAAATCTCGAAATTTTGCCATTTCGGCTTTGACACGCTCTGGAGGCAATCCCTCTTCGATTGCGAAATCATAAACAGGTTCGAAATCATCAGGGTACGACAGCCACTGTCATTTCTAACCCGTTTAGCTTTTTCGTAATGTTCTCTTGCTCGTGAATGGAAGGTTGGTTTTCTACACCCGTTTCGATTTGCTCTGATGTGGCCTCAACAGCAGCAACCTCTGTTGGTTCGTCAACCTGTTCGTTTGTTTCTAAATTTTCAGAAGCAGTTTTTTTTGCTAACTAAAATGATAGTTTTAGTTTATATATATTCTTATTCTGTTTCTTTATAGCTTGGTTTTGCTTAGCGTTTGCTTCAGCAAAATCATTAAAGTGTTTTTATAGCGTTTTTTATTGTGCACCTTTTTTCCAGCCTCACTATGAATTTGCGATATGTGCACTTTTTTATCAGTAAAATCTTTTAGCTCTTCTTCAACGCGCGTATTCGACAAACCATTATCTTTCTCAATAAGTTTATCATTCTTTATGAGATATTCGACAATAGTTACAAACTTTTTTGCGAGCAATTGCAAGCGCGGGCAAGCATTTCAAAATCTGTTTTAATTGGTGCTTTTTTGTCATACATGCGAATGAAAAGCGTTATATAAATGCCCCTTTGCTCTCATGTCATTCCATCGATCTCACTGTTCCAGTCATTCAAAAGGAATCTTATCCATGGCATTGCATTAGACATGCGCATTCCCTTCTTTAACTAAATATAAAATTGCTAAAGCATTTGCTTCGTTGTCATCTTTTGGATTGTATCCTTTTGCACACACCGTCTTAATCATCTCTTCTTGTGAGGCATTGACTTTATCTGTTGTGATCTTCATTTTTGTAAGCCATTGCTGAAAACGCAAATAGCGCATACTATCGCCTTTAAAACGACAAAATTCAAAATTGACAAGTGCTACTTGTTATACTGCTGTCTACACGAGAAATCGCCCAGCCTGTCTTAGATCTAGATCAAGGCAGAGAACGGTTTGTGTATTGATGATCATCTTCCCCCATGAAGGCTGTTGCGTATTTATATGTGCGCTATGACAGAGCGTGTTGTGATTGCCTGTCTTGAAAAAATGGTCGTGAGAAAGTACTTGAAACTACTTTTGGGCCAATTTTTTACTGCCATTCGAGGAAAAATAATCTTAGAAGCAGTTGATTTTCGAATTAACTCTTCTTGTTTTTGAATCACATCTTTTTGTGCACGTATTTTTTCAGCTTCTTTATCTATTATTTTGTCTTTTGCATCTATCTCTTTTCTGAGCTTTTGCGTCGTTTTACAAGAGTCATGAAGAGTATAAGCCAATCCCAAATTAGCAATACTGATTGCCTCTCCATCCTATAAAGACGAGGAGGAGGTCAAAGTGCTAAAAAGGTACCTCAAAAAGCAGCAATGATTCGTATTTTAGTACCACCGCGGTGCCGTCTTATAGCGTTATAATAAAGTTACGAAAGGTGGTTTAGAAGGTGCTTTAATTTTTTTTGACTTTTAATAAATCATTGGAAAATAAGAGAGATTAAGATAATCTGGTGCGGACGGCGGGACTTGAACCCGCAAGGTCTTCGACCGGCAGATTTTAAGTCTGCTATGTTTACCGTTTTCATCACGTCCGCGATGTGAGTTCTCTCATAAGCTATATCTTTTATTGAATCAAGAATTAATGACAAAAGAAATATTTTTCATTTTTTAGTGAAATTTTGACTGACAATAGTTTCCTTTATCGATAGAAAAAGCTTTTATAATGTAAATAAAGTATGAAATGATTAGTGTTATGAGTCAATTTATTCAAGACGTCACAAAAGCTATGGTGGGATTGCATCACGTGTTTGCTGAAACACCACTTCAAAGAAATGATTTTCTTAGTCAAAAGTATGATGCAGAAATTTATTTAAAGCGTGAAGATTTAACACCGGTGCGGTCTTATAAGATTCGTGGTGCTTTCAATTTTGTTTCAGAAATGCTTAGCTGTATATCACCAGATTCTGCATTTGTTTGTGCTTCAGCGGGGAATCACGCGCAAGGGGTTTCTTTTGTTTGTCGTTATTTTAAACGTAAAGGCGTGATTTTCATGCCTATGACAACGCCACAACAAAAAATTGAAAAAACACGTATTTTTGGTAAAGAATTCATTGATATTCGTTTGGTTGGTGAAACATTTGATCAATGTTATGAAGCTGCGCAATCCTTTGTCGTAGAGAGCGGTGGTGTAATGGCTCCACCTTTCGATGATATTCGCATTATTACAGGGCAGGCAACAGTGCTTTGTGAAGCTGCTTTACAATGGAAAAAACTCAATGGAGAAAGTGAGCCAGATTTGATGATTGTGCCGGTAGGGGGTGGTGGTTTGGCAAGTGGAGTGAGCAAGTTTTTACATGAATATGGTTGGAAAACAAAGCTTCGTTTTGTTGAGCCGCAAAGAGCTGCAAGTTTGCTTGCTTGTTTGGAGAGTGGAAAACGCGTCAAGCTTGAAAGCATTGACACTTTTGTAGATGGTGCTGCTGTGGCTGAAATTGGTGCTCTAAACTATACAATTCTAAAGCAATTTCCCCCTGATTCTGTCATTACGGTTCCTGAAAACCGCGTTTGTTCTACGATGGTTGAAATGCTTAATGTTGAAGGTGTGGTTCTTGAACCGGCTGGTGCTTTATCGATTGATGCGCTTAACAGTATTCCTCCTCAAGAGTTAAAGGGGAAAAAAATTCTTCTCGTTATTTCAGGAGGTAATTTTGATTTTGAGCGTTTGCCAGAAATTAAAGAGCGTTCTTTACGTTTCCAAGGGTTGAGAAAATATTTTATTTTTAGTTTTCCGCAACATCCTGGTGCATTGCGTCATTTTCTTTCCACATTATCACCAGATGATGATATCGTACGTTTTGAATATCTTAAAAAGTCAGCGAGAAACTTTGGTTCTGTATTGGTTGCGATTGAAACAAAAAAATACGGTAATTTTTGTCTTTTAGAGGAAAAATTTCAAGCGTTAGGTTGGCGTTATCGTGATATTACTGATGATCAAACGTTATTTGATTTTGTTATTTGAGAAACTGAAATTTTACTAAAACAAGAAGTATAATGATGAAACCTATTTTTTATTCGGTGCTGAGTCTATTTTTCTTTTTGATTGTTAATCAACAGAGTTTAGCATCTCAGCCAACAATAGTACAAAAAGATGAACTTTCAAGAGTCGTTGTTGATGTCAATAATGCTATAAAAAATGGGGATTTTATGCCTATTTCTCGTTATATGCCTGAGCGGCTTTATAAAGAGATGGCACATCGATTGAATACAACAGAGAGTGCTTTACGTAGTGATTTTCTTCAACAGTTGCATAAGAAATTTGAAGGGTTGCCTTCTGGTGCTTATTATTTAGATAAAGAAAATATAGAGTATTTACAAACTGATAACGGTACTTTGTATGCTTTAATTCCAACAGTTCTTGAGATGAAAGATCGCATCATTCAATATAAAACTTTGGCGATTTTTGATAAAAACCAATGGTATTTAATTTATGGCGGTCAAAAAACTTTACAAAATCCAGTTTTTCTCGAGATTTATCCTGATTTTATCAAGGTACATTTACCGATGGACACAATCATCAAAAAATAGACGATCTAAATATTGTTTTTATTCATGATAAATGTATTTCGTAAAGTTCTTGCTTTTTTATCATAATCCAAAGATAATAGAGGTGAAGGCATTTAGGCTGGTTTGTTGGCTTTTTGTAAAGTGAAGTTTATACGCCTTTATCTTGATTTCAAGGTGTTCATGAGTTGCGCAAGCCGCTTTTTAGGCGTTGCTTCATTTAAAATGTCAGGGATTTCTCTTGCGCGGATTCTTGAGTGGAGAGTTCAGATGGTTACTTCTTTTGAGTTCTTCAGCTAAGGAAAGATTTTATTTTGCCTATAAAAGAAGAAAATGTTTTTACAAAGTTAGGTTTGCCTACTCTTTTGATTAAAAATTTACTCATTGCTGGGATGAGTAAACCTAAACCTATACAAGAACAAGCTATTCCAGTTATGTTGAAAGGACACGATATTTTAGGTGTTGCTCAGACAGGTTCTGGAAAAACCTTGGCATTTAGTTTGCCTATTTTAAGTCAGATTTTGGCTTTAGGTGATAAACGCTGCCCTAAAACTGCACGCGCTTTGATTTTAGCTCCAACGCGTGAACTTGCTGTTCAGATTGATGAAACGATTCGCACTGCGGCGAAAGGAGCACATCTTTCAACATGTCTTATTTTTGGGGGCGTATCACGTTTAAAACAAATTAAACGTATGGAAGCAGGTGTGGATGTTTTGATAGCGACTCCAGGGCGTTTGAGAGATCTTGTTCGTGAAAAGTGTGTTGATCTTTCCCAATCTCGTTTTTTGATTTTGGATGAAGCAGATCGTATGTTGGATATGGGGTTTATTCATGATGTTAAGCAAATTGCAAAGCTTTTGCATCAAGAGCGTCAGACAGCACTCTTTTCTGCAACAATGCCGAGGGAAATTGCTGTGCTTGCAAAATGTTTACTCAATGATCCGGTTAAAATTGAAGTTGTTCCTCAAGGTACTACGGCTGTAGAGATTTGCCAAAAATTATATTGTGTTCCTACGAATGAAAAAAAGAATGTTTTAAGTAAACTTTTGACAAATCCAGCTTTTGATTCGGTTATTGTTTTTACTCGAACTAAACATGGGGCAGATGCTGTCACACGTAGTTTAGAAAAGGTAGGATATTTAGTCGCAACAATTCATGGAAATAAATCACAAGGTGCTCGCCAGTCTGCTTTAAAAGCTTTTCGTGAAAGATCTGTGCAGATTCTAGTGGCAACAGATATTGCTGCACGCGGTATTGATATACCAGGGATAAGCCACGTTATTAATTACGACTTACCAGATGAAGCTGAAAGTTATGTACATCGTATTGGTCGTACAGGACGTAATGGCGCATCTGGTGTAGCACTTACGCTTTTTGATGAGAAGGTAGAAAGGTCCCGCTTGCGTGCTATAGAGCACTTGATTCGTATGAAATTGGTGGCTGAGGCTGTTCCAGAACAATTTGCAGCGTTTCCAGAAAAGCCAATTGTACGAGAAAGTAAAGAAAAAGAAAACGATAAGGAACGCCGTTTTAAAAAATCTAAACGTCAAAAACAGTTTTTAGGTCGAAAAGATGATACCGCACAGTTGCAGCGGAAGAATTCTTCACCTCAAAATGAGAGGCATAAAAAAGCAAAAGCGGTAGTAAAGCGTGCAAAGACTTTTCGTTTTCGGAAATCAGTTAAGAAGGCTGCTTAGATAAAGTCTTGAAAAAAGATCATGTACAGGAGATCTTTTACTTTTGTTGATTTATTCTCAATTGAAAGAGTTAAAAGTAAGAAGATCCTTCAGAGGTTTTCATTTTTTAGAAATGAAAACTTCTAACTTTTTGGATTTATTAAAAATCTTTATTGTAGAGGCAATTATTTATTTGCTTTATTCCCATTTTTTTAAATGGGAATAAAAGTAGATTTTATTTATATAAAATTATTTTTATAAAGGATGTGTTTTATCTTTAATGATAACTTTTAATTTTAAAAATTGATGTCTAATAATAACTCATTGTTTTATATATTTAATAATTCACTATATCGTATTTTTTTCATTTTTAAGTTATTTATGCGGATCAATCAAAAGTATTCGCTTGCACGTTATGTGTGAAGTTGTCATATAAATAAACATTTGAAAAATAAATAAAATAATTTTTATAAACTCTTTCAAAGGCAATGGGGGATTGCTGAGATTGAGAGTTGGAAAATAGTATGATGGTATGGCTTTTATTATAAATAAAGATGGGGCTGATCAATCGATTTCATTTTATACCATTTACGGGTGTCATTGTGAAAGAGTCTTGGGGGGATTTAAGAGATATCTCTTTAAAAAAGCATGTGACTGCATAATACAATAGCGAGAATGTCATGATTTCTGAAGGCTTTCTCAGGACTCTTAACAATTTAGCTTGTTATCTTGGTTTTTACTGTAAAACACTATTATTTGGGGGGATATAAAGTATTTGGGGATATAAAGCCTATAAGATTTTATGTATTAAACGTTTTATGACAGTGTGGTGAACAAGGCAAGGTTGTTTGTAAAGCGTTGAAGTGGCTAGCAGGAGGCAACCTGTTAGATAAGACGTCGGAGTGTTTACAGACTTGTTTTATGTTTTTTGCTTTTAGGATGGGGAGGAGGTTATGTGGGGTGTATGGAGATAATATATGACCTTGATTATTGTTTCTTCCATTTTTCAAAATGATTGCTTCATGAGCAGGTTTTTAAGTTTAATTTCTTTATTGAGGATAAATCATGCTTTCTTTGGAAAAAAATATGAGACAGTTTCATTGCTGATGGAGCTTAATAATTCATCTTTGATGAAAGAAATCGTAATTTATAATTTATAATGTGCAAATAATTGCAGTGCCCTCTTATAGAGGTGCGGTGGTTTGAGAAAAGTAATCTTATTTGTGCTATTTTAAAATGAATCAATAGTTTTTTGCGTTCATTGCAAAAAACACATCCCGTAGGATATTGCGTTTCTATTTTATTGCAAAAATTCTATTCCATCACTTTTATTAACGAATCCCTCATATCTAAAAGCTTGAGAAAGAACAATAATACGTGGAATAAAAGAAAAGTGGCTCCCCGGGCCGGATTCGAACCAGCGACCAACCGGTTAACAGCCGGTTGCTCTACCGCTGAGCTACCGGGGAATGGTGCCCAATCATCTCATTGAAAAGGCTATAGCAAAGCAATACTGATTTGCAAAGGATAAAATTACTTTTTTAAAAAAAAATATGATAAATTGTGTAATAAGAGGAAAAAAGGCGAGAGAATATTTCTACACCTTGACGGATGCGTTGCCTTCCCTTATTGAAACCTTTATGTTTGTTGACGAGGCCTCGTGGCGGAATGGTTACGCAGAGGACTGCAAATCCTTGTATCCCGGTTCGATTCCGGGCGAGGCCTCCAGCCGATTTTAAACGAAACGGCTTTTAGGGGAGATGAGGTATAGGAAAATAGGTTATTTCCCTCTATTCTTGTGAAGACACTTTTGTATGAGAGATTATACAGTTAAAATCTAATTGTTGACTGTAGCATCCTTTTTTCTAACACCCATAGTTTAAGAGATCTTCGTTCCTTGTTGTCGTTGTTTTGTTTGTTTTTTGTAGGTTAGGAGAAAATATTCGTTATGGTTGCAGATTTTGCTGAGCTTCGTCGCAAAATGGTTGACAATCAAATTCGTACAGTCGATGTAACGGATTTATCAGTTCTTGAAGCCTTTTTAACGGTATCTCGTGAAGATTTTGTATCGGAAGATATGAAAGTGTTAAGTTATCTTGATACTGATATTGTTCTATGTCCAGTGCCAGATGGGGTTCCTGCACGCTATTTGATGAAACCTGCGTCTCTAGCGAAATTACTACAGCTTGCCGCTGTAAAATCATCAGATGTTGTTTTAGATATTGGTGCAAATAGTGGTTATTGTGCAGCGTTGCTTGCAAAACTTGCAGGGTCTGTGATTGCGCTGGAAAGTGATAAATCTCTCTTTGAACGTGCTCTTGAAGCTTTAGAACGTAATCAATGTGATAATGTGGTTGTCGTTCATGGTCCATTAGAGCAAGGATATGCCGTTGAGGGACCTTATGATGTGATTTTCATTGAGGGATCTGTTGATTTTATTCCTCAAGGTATCTTTGATCAAATGAAAGACTGTGGACGTCTTGTTGTGGTTGAAGGGCATGGAAATGCTGCTGTTGCACAAATCTATATAAAAGAAGATGGGATCATCTCGGCTCGTCGTGCTTTTAACCTCGCTGTAAAGCCTCTTCCTTGTTTTTTCAAAACACCTGGTTTTGTGTTTTAGTGCTTGTTTGTTTTGTGAATAAAAGATAATTTTGTAATTTATTTGGGGTTTGTTATTGTGTGTATTATGTTTAGAGTAAACAAGAAGTTTCAGGCGTGTTTATTGCTGGTGTTGAGTGTTTTTCTATCAGAGGCTGTTTGTGCTGAAACATTGATGGATGCCTTTTCTAAGGCTTATAAATATAATGCTAAGTTGAATAGTGAACGTGCAGCTGTGCGTATATCCAGTGATGATGTTGTCATTGCGCGATCGGGGCTATTGCCACAAGTTGAGGGAGTTGGGAACTATGGGCGCAATAAGTCTTTTACAGGTCCTTATGTCACTTCTGGATCTATAGGAGTGAGATTAAATCAAAGATTATTTGATGGTTTTATCACGCAAAATATCTTTTCTTCAGCTCAAGTTAAGTTGCAGGCTCAGCGTGAATATCTTCGTAATGTTGAACAAAATACGTTTCTGGAGGCGGTGACCGCTTATGCTAATGTCTATCACGCACGTCGTGTTGCCGATCTTCGGAGAGAAAATTTGGCAGCTCTTGAGGAACAAGTTCGTTCCAATAAAGCAAAATTTGATGTGGGTGAAGGAGGGCATGTTGATCTTGCTCAAGCTCAAGCTGCACGTTCCGTGGCGGTTTCAGAGCTGAGTCTTGCTCGTGCCGATGTAAAAGCAGCAGAGGCAGTGTATCGACAAGTTATTGGTTCTGATCCTGAAAAGTTAAAACGCCCACCTGTAGCCAAAGATTTTCCCGTCAACCTTGATATGGCTTACCAAATGAGCGTTGTGATGCATCCAGCAATCCTTTATGCTAAATATTTAGTCGATGCGAGTGTTTATAATGTAAAGGCGAAAGAAGGGGCATTGCTCCCTAAAGTTGATTTTTCTGCAACTGCATCTTATAATCGAATCTACAGCGGGGTTGGAGAAGATGGCATTTCTAAATCGATAGGGTTGTCAGTAAGTGTCCCAATCTTTGAAGGAGGGCGTACGTCTGCGCAAATTCGCCAATCAAGGGAACAGCTTGGACAGGCGCAGCTTCAACTCGATTTGGCGCATAGTAATACGCGACAAGCACTTACTTCTGCTTGGTTTCAGTTGGAGGGCGCACGCTCATCTGTTGTTGCTTACCGTGAAAGTGTTCGTGCTGCTGAAATTGCTCTGAAAGGTCGTGTTCAAGAAAATCGCGTAGGGCAAGCAACGACGCTGGATGTTTTAAATTCTCGTACTCTATTGATTAATGCTCAGATTGCGCTTGCAATGGCAGAGCGTAATGCTGTTGTGGCGAGCTATAGTGTTCAATCTTCTATTGGTAAATTGACTGCAAGTTATTTAGGTTTAAAAACAATTAAATATATCCGATAATACATAAAAGTATCTCTTTGAATCTTATTAAATTATTTTAGTTTTTAAAAGCTTAGTAAATCAACAGTTGAATATGTTGAAAGATATTGCGGCGAGATATTATTTTTATAAGTGTAGAAAACTGTGTGTAGCGCCCTCTTTATGACAAGCATATTTGAAAATATCGTAGGAGGCATGTTGATCTTATAATTCTTTTGCATACACTGAAAATATGATTCTATTTGTTGTTGCGTCTTTGAGAGGTTGTAAAGTATGGTACAGAGTTCAAGCGTGTTACGTGAGCCAAGTATGGATGAAATTTTAACATCTATTCGTGAAATAATTGAAGAAAATGCGGTTCAATCTGATCACTTTTTAAATGAAGATGTTGCAGTGAATGCTTCAGAAGTGGCATCCGAGGGTATTTATGATACAACCTTATCGGTTGATGATGCTATGAAAGCTTTAGCTGATCGTATTGGTCTTTCTTCTGAAAATCAAGGAGGGAAGATAACGCAAGAGAAAGAGGATATAGAGGCAGAAAATAATACAGTTGGTATGGATATGCAAAAGATGAAGCTTTCTTCTGAAGAACGGAATTCTGTTTATAAAGCAAAAGAATATGAAGATGAGATAAGGAAATCACAGTCAGACGCTGGAAGGGATGGTCATGTGGAATTGTCTGCATATTGTATTTCTTCTGCAGAAAAGATTGCAAAGGATGTGTTGCGTCCTGCTATAGCAGAATGGTTACAGTCTAAATTGCCTATTTTGCTGGAAGATATTTTGCGTGAAGAGATTATGAAGGCGATTAAAAAATCGTCTTAATTATTTTTACATTATTTTTATGTTTTTCATTTTATGAGAATTTTGTTTGCGATTTTGCGAGCTCTCTAGTGAATGGCTGAGATTCACGAGATTCTGATCAGGTTTTGATCATATATTGTGTTTTTCAGCGGCGTTATGGATGGATAGAATGTTAGAAAAAAACTATGATGCTGCCTCTATAGAGCAACGGGTTGCAAAGAGATGGGAGACTCGTGGGGCTTTTAAAGCGGGAGCTGGTTCTAAAAGCGGTGCAGAACCTTTTTGCGTTATGCTTCCTCCTCCTAATGTTACGGGCTCACTTCATATGGGGCATGCGCTCAATACGACAATTCAAGATATAATAGTTAGATTTCAGCGGATGCGTGGCAGAAATGTGTTGTGGCAGCCTGGTATGGATCATGCTGGGATTGCTACGCAAATGGTAGTGGAGCGTCAACTTGCAGAACGCCAAGAGCCAACGCGTCAAGAAATGGGGAGAGAAAAGTTTATTGAGCGTATTTGGGAATGGCGTTATGAAACTGGAGGCGTTATTGCAAACCAGTTGCGTCGCCTTGGGGTTTCATGTGATTGGTCGCGTGAGCGGTTTACAATGGATGAGGGGTTGTCGCAGGCGGTTCGTGAAGTCTTTGTCACGCTTTATAAGCAAGGGTTGATATATAGGGATAAGCGCCTCGTCAATTGGGATCCTAAATTGTTGACAGCTATTTCAGATCTTGAAGTTGAGCAAAAAGAAGTTCAAGGACGTTTGTGGCACTTTAGATATCCACTTGAAGGTAAAATTTTTGATCCAAATGATGCGACAACTTTTATAACAGTGGCGACAACACGACCAGAAACAATGCTTGGTGATACAGGAATTGCTGTTAATCCTGAAGATGAGCGTTATAAAAATCTTATCGGTAAAAATGCTCTTTTGCCGCTTGTTGGTCGTAGGTTGTTAATTGTTGGTGATAGCCATGCTGATCCTGAAGCTGGAAGTGGTGCTGTAAAAATCACACCAGCTCATGACTTTAATGACTTTGAAGTAGGACAGCGTAATCATTTACGCTTGATCAATATTTTTACCCAGCAAGCCGAGATTTTTCTTCGTGAAAATGAAGCATTTTTCGATGGTTTGATTTTATCAGATGAATTAAAAATGTTAGTAGAAAATCTCGATAAATCTGATCGTTTTGTTGCTCGCCAGAAGATTGTTTCTTTGATGGAAGAACAGGGATATTTAGCTTCTGTTGATGATCATACCCATATGGTTCCTCATGGAGATCGCAGTGGTGTCCCTATTGAGCCTTTTTTGACAGATCAATGGTATGTTCATGCTGCTGAATTAGCAAAGCCAGCGATAGAGGCTGTTCAACAAGGCAAAACGCAGTTCGTTCCCGATAACTGGAAAAAGACGTACTTCAATTGGATGGAAAATATTCAACCTTGGTGCATTTCTCGCCAATTATGGTGGGGACATCAGATTCCTGCTTGGTATGGTCCTGATGGAACGGTTTTTGTTGAAAAAAGTGAAAAAGAGGCTTTAGATTCAGCTTTTGCTCATTATGGTGAGGTTGTTGAATTAATCCGTGATCCGGATGTTTTAGATACTTGGTTTTCATCAGCTCTTTGGCCTTTTTCAACATTAGGATGGCCAAATAAAACGACTGAATTATCTACTTTTTACCCAACATCTTTATCTGTGACAGGATTTGATATTATTTTTTTCTGGGTTGCTCGTATGATGATGATGGGACTTCACTTTATGGGTGACGTTCCTTTCCCAACGATTTATGTGCATGCTCTTGTACGGGATCAAAAAGGTGCAAAGATGTCAAAATCAAAGGGAAATATTATTGATCCCTTAGAGCTTATTGATCAATATAGTGCTGATGCACTTCGGTTTACTTTAGCTATTATGGCAGCACAAGGTCGTGATGTAAAACTTGATGTTTCCCGTATTGCTGGTTATCGTAATTTTGCTACGAAATTGTGGAATGCTACCCGATTTGCACAGATGAATGGTGTGAAGCATGATCCAACTTTTAAACCAGAACAAGCAAAATTGCCGCTTAATCGTTGGATTTTAACAGAGTTATCTAAAACAATTTCAGCGGTTACGACTGGTATTGAACACTATAAATTTAATGAGTCAGCTGCCACTCTTTACCGTTTCATTTGGAATACATTATGTGATTGGTATTTGGAGCTTCTCAAACCTATTTTTCAGGGGGAAAATGAAGATGCTAAAAATGAGGCTCAAGCTTGTACTGCTTGGGTTTTAGATGAAGTTTATAAACTTCTTCATCCTTTTATGCCTTATATGACGGAAGAGTTGTGGTCTCTTACAGAAACGCAAGCCATCAAGCGTGAGGATATGCTCGCATTGACAAAATGGCCAGAGAAAACATTGATAGATGAAGAAGCTGCTGATGATATTAATTGGCTTATTGATGTCGTCACGGGGATTCGGTCTGTACGTTTTGAAATGAATATTCCAGTGGTGACACAAGCACCTCTTGTTGTTGTCGAAGGAGGGGAAGTAACGCGAGAGCGTGTGAAGCGTTATGATGCACTTCTTAAAAAATTAGCGCGTATTGAAGTTATTGATTTCTCTGATAAAGTTCCGGAAGTATCGGCACAAATGATTTTGGGAGAGGCTGTTTTTTGTTTACCATTAGGACAGTTGATTGATTTGGAGGCTGAACGTGTTCGTTTGAGGAAGGATGTCAGTAAAATTGAACAAGATATTGAAAAAATATCGCTTAAGTTAAACAACCCCCAATTTATAGCAAATGCAAAAGCAGAAATTGTTGAGCGTGAGCGGAACAGGGTTGTAGAACTGCGTGCAGCGCAGAAAAAAATATTTGTTGCTTTAGAGCGGTTAGATTGATTTCAACTTTTTATTTTTTGATGGATGATTTCATACCATTAGGGCTGGTGTAGATCTTCTTTAAAGAAACTTTTTCTTTTGTTAGTTTTTCATGAACGATCATAAAATCTCTACTGAAATCCATTGTTTTATGTTTATCATTAAAGAGACATCTTTTAAGGTACTCGAGCCTATTTCACGACGTAGATCATGAGTGGTATAACGGTAAATCCATTGAGCTTCCCTTCTTTATGCTTGTGAAGTAACAAGCGCCGGGGGGGGCACCATTCTGTCCAATATCCGGACAACCCTTAGCTCAAACCGTTCGTAAGAGGCATTTTTAGTTCTTTCTTACACAGAGTTTTTATCCACATAGCTCTCTCTGCTTGTAATGTGCAAGCGGATGGTTTTGATTGATTTAACATGGAACAGGTTTGGAATGAGAGAATCTTACGATATTCGAGGTCCTCATTCAATATGCAAAAAGGTAAATTATCATTATAAATCAAAACATTGTTTTATTTCTGTAAAATATCATCATTTAGAGTAGCAATATAAGGCATGTAAAATTACACATGTGGTATTTTTTGTATGTAGTGGTGAGTATTCTGAGGTAGAACTTGTGTGTAAAGTATGAAGTAACCCCATGTGAAATGATGTCAGGTGCAATCCGTTAAACAAAAAGCTTGTATTGTTTATAGATTGACGGAGACAAAAAACTTCATCTTTAAGGTGGTAAGGCAGTCGTGAAGTTATAAGTTAACTATCATCATTATATTTATCCATCTTTCGTATTGTTTTTTATATTTAAACGCTTACCATTCATCATGTATTCTCTTCATTCTCAAGTTGCTGTTTAATGTACGTTATTTTATTGAACGATTTTTACTCATACGTATAAAATTTTAAGATCGATAAAGCTTAGAATGTTAAAGGATGTGTTACAAAATATAGAATGATGATTTATATTTAAAAATCAATTTGTTGTATATAAAAATGGATACTTAATTTTATCGAACATTTTGGATGATTTTTATCTATTTGTCTTTTCTTTTAAAATTTTTACTTTAAAATCGCGTATGCTTCTTACTAAGAAAAAGAGTTTAAATATCTACAAAGAAATTTGTAACAGATATAATCATTAAAATTGAGATAGGGGGGGGAAATGGTTAATAGGTTTCAGATATGGAAAAAAGTCACGATTGTTGTGATTTTAGGGGGATTCTTTTCGACTGTTTATGTAATAGATGTCAATAGCTTGCAAGAAGCGAATGATGGTTCGTTTTATTTTTTTAAACGTGGCATGTCTGCTTATAAAAATGGGCATATAAATCAGGCTATTGCAGCATTACGTTGTGCAGCTAAGAGAGGCCATATTGGTGCGAATTGGAAACTTGGCTCTATCTATGCAAACGGTGATGGTGTCCCTAAAAATGATTATAAGGCATATAATTTTTTTGCATATATTGTTGAAAAAGGTGCTGATCTTGGTTCAGAGGATGAAAGTTATGTTTCTGATGCATTGGTTAAACTTGCGAGATATATAAAAAAAGGTATTCCTCAATCACCTGTGAAACCTGATCCTTCTTATGCTGCTCATCTTTATATGCAGGCTGCGGTAAACTATGGAAATCCTAAAGCTCAGTATCATTTAGGAAAAATATTTTTAAAGGGAGAGGGAAGGGAGAAGAATCTTATACAAGCAGCACGATGGTTTCAACTTTCAGCAAAAAAAGGAAATCCTTCTGCCCAAGCAATGCTTGGAAATATACTGCTTCAAGAAGGAAAAATTGTCCGTGGGGCAGCAATGTTAACTGCTGCCTATGAAAAAGCTAACGTAAAAGACAAAAATTGGATTCATCCTTTGCAAGAACAGGCTTTTGCTCTTTGTAATGAATCTGAGAGACGTACAGCAATTTCACTGGTTGCTGAGATTTTAAAGAATAACAGTTTTTAAACATCTGATTGTAATATTTTTACATTCTCTCATCTTATATTAAACTCTGTTTTCTTGTATACAAGTTCATAGTAAAGATAGCTTTTTTTTGATAATCTAATGGCTAATGACTTAGGATTTTAGACAAAAATTCTTGCGTTCTCGGTTTTCTTGCTTGCGGATCAGAAAAGAACTCTTTAGATGAACAGTCTTCAAGAATTGTTCCTTGATCTATGAAAATAACACGCTCCGAGACTTTTTGTGCAAATCCCATTTCATGGGTTACACAAATCATCGTCATACCTTCTTCTGCTAAGCTAATCATGACATCGAGTACTTCATCTACCATTTCAGGATCTAGAGCAGATGTTGGTTCATCAAAAAGCATGACAAGTGGATCCATAGTTAAGGCACGTGCAATAGCAACACGTTGTTGTTGCCCTCCAGAAAGTTGACCAGGATATTTATCTTTGTGTTCAATGAGTCCAACGCGTTCAAGATATAACAATCCACGTTCAAGTGCTTCTTTTTTGCTTCGTTTTAGGACTTTGATTTGTGCAATTGTCAAATTTTCTGTGACAGATAAATGGGGGAAAAGCTCGAAGTGTTGAAACACCATTCCTACCTGACTTCGCAATTTAGGCAGATTCGTTTTTTTTGAATGAACAGGTATTCCATTAATCCAAATTTCACCTTTTTGAAAAGGGACGAGAGCGTTAATAGTTTTAATGAGTGTTGACTTTCCTGAGCCTGATGGACCACAAACGACAACGACTTCTCCTTTATTAATGTTGGTTGTACAGTTTTTAAGGACTTTAATTTCGCCATACCAATTAGAAACATTTTTTATTTCGATCATATGAGTAGACATTTTTTTTCCTGTTAGCGAATAATGGATACTTTTTTTTGTAAATACAAAACTATTTGTGACAGTGTAAAACAGATAACAAAATAGAAAACAGCTGCTAAGATATAAGCTTCTTGCTTTACACCAAAATTATTAGCAGCAATATCAAAACCATTCAAAAGGCTATGACCACTGATGGCATAAACAAGGGTTGTATCCTGAAAAAGGATAATAACTTGTGTTAAAAAGACTGGAAGCATATCTCTAAAGGCTTGAGGAAGAATGACAATGTACATACTTTGCCAATATGTCATTCCAAGAGCTTGTCCTGCATATTTTTGTCCTTGCGGAACTGAATTGATTCCAGCACGCATAATCTCAGCAAAATAAGCCGTTTCAAATGCGGTAAAGGTAATGAGTGCTGATTTATTTGCACCAATGGATATACCAGTTAAAAAAGGCAGAAGCACGAAAAACCATAAGATAACCATCACAAGTGGTATTGAACGCATAGCTGTTATGTAACTGATTGCAAACCAAGAAAGAAGTTTTATGGAAGAAAGGCGCATCATTGCTAAAAGTGTGCCGAAAACAAACCCCAATATCGTTGCAAAAAGAGTTAGAAAAACGCTAAAGAGTAAACCTGATAAAATGTAAGAACGAAATACATCAAAGGTAAAAAAGGAAAAATCAAAGTCGGAAAAATTGAAAGGAGAATAAAGTCCAAACTGAGAGCTTATGAAATTCATCATATTCAATTTCCCTTTATTTGAAAATTAGGAATTTTGAGTATTTGTTCAATGACTGTCATCACAATGAATACGAATAAGGCTATTAGAATATAAAGGATCGTAACAAGTAAATAATTTTCGTAAACATGGCTTACCTCTTCAATTGCTTGGTATTGAAATTGCATGAGCTCATTTATTGAAACGGCGAATGCTATAGACGAATTTTTCACAATCCCCATTGCTTCTGAAGTAAGAGGTGGCATAATTGCACGTATAGCACGTGGTAGTATAATATAGCGATAACTTTGATAAGTTGTAAACCCCATTGCCATAGCAGCATAGCGTTGTCCAGAAGGAATCGCTTCAATGCCTGAACGAACCTGTTCAGCAATGCGTGCAGATGTAAAGAATCCCAATGCGCACGTTATTAAGAGAATGGGGGAAAATTTCATCGCTGGTGGATAAATCTTCGGAACAACAAAATACCACAAAAACACTTGTACAAGGAGGGGAATATTACGCATAATCTCTACCCAAATAGTACCGATAGTGCGAAATATATAATTGATTATGGATGTTTTGGGTAAAGTGCGCATTGTTCCTATAATAACACCACACAATACAGCTAAGATAAGTGAAGTGATAGACAATATAACCGTATTTTTAAAGCCATCGAGAAGTGTATCTAAATAGGTATGGCTCACACCGGGAGTTCCCAAGCATCCTGTTACCAATGTTTGAGTAAGGTCATCTCTACAAAGGAAAGAAAAGTCCATTAATTGATATTCCCTCAAATTAGTCATTCACAAATAGGCAATAAACCAAGCGCATCTACATAGGCCAAATTTATTAAAAAGTGAATTAAAATATAAATCACACTCAATTTCAAAAGAGTGTGGTTCTTCTTTATTAAATTCTATAAATCTTTTTCTGCGTAGCTTTCTCGAGGCTTATTATTTGGGTGATCCCAAGCATATCTTGTTTGTTTTGACAAGGGAAGGTTCATAACAGTGTTAGCAGGTGGGATCGGTTTCATAAACCACTTATTATAAAGCTTTTCCAGTGATTCATCTTTAATCTGACGTACGATACTATCGTTGATTGTTTGTTCAAATTTTTTGTCATTTAATCTGAGCATACAGGCAATAGGTTCGACTGAAAGTACAGTATCAAGAATGACATAATCAGATGGATTCTTTGATTTAGCAATATGTCCAGCAAGAATTGAAGCGTCCATGACAAAAGCATCTGCCTTACCAGATTCTAATAATAAAAAACTATCTCCGTGATCTTTCCCCTTTAAAACTTTAAACTGAATGTTTTTTGCACGTTTATTTTTACGAATAAGTTGAACAGATGTTGTACCGGTGGTCGTTGCAACTGTTTTTCCATTTAAATCCTCAAGAGATTTAATGTTAGAGTTTTTCTTTACAGCAATCCGAACCTCTTCAATGTATGTCGTATAAGCAAATGCTGCTTCTTTACTGCGGGCAATATCATGTGTTGTTGAGCCGCACTCAAAATCATAGGTTTTATTTTTTAAGAGAGGAATTCTATTTTGAGAAGTGATGGGAAGATAATGAATTTTAATTGGTTTACCAATTTTTTTTGAGATATCATCAATGATCCGTTCTGCCATTTCTGTATGAAAACCTACATATTTATTATTACCAAGGGCGTAGGCTAAACCAGATGATTCACGGACACCTAAAGTAATTTCACCTGTTCGTTTTATTTTTTCAAGAGTATCATGTTCAGCATGCGCGAAACTTGAGAATCCAATGGACGTTGCTGCAATAAGCATTAATAATGATTTCTTCATTTATGTCCTCCATTCATTTATTTTTATTTTATTTGCTTAAGATATACTGTTTATATGCTGTAGCATAGTTATTATTTTTGAGTGGAATTTTTTTGTTGTCTCATGAAATGAGGATTTTACTTTCTTAATTGATATTAAGGTTAATCCAAACAGGAACGTGGTCGGATGGTTTTTGATATCCCCTTACTTCTGTTTGGCTATGAGCGCAAATTAATTGATCAACAGCTTCTGGTGATAATAATAAATGATCAATGCGAATCCCATTATTCTTAGGCCAAGCACCTGCCTGAAAATCCCAAAAACTGAAGGAGGGAGTATCGGTGACATTCCGGATAGCATCATAAAAACCTAAATGGAGGATACGTTGGAATGCTTTTCTTGTTTCTTGAAGAAATAAGGCATCTTGATACCATTCTTGAGGTTTTTTTGCATCTAATGGAGTGGGGATGACATTATAATCACCTGCTAGAATAAGAGGTTCTTCATACGCAAGCAATGATTTTGCATGTGTGTATAATCTTTCCATCCATTCTATCTTATAGGAATATTTTTCACTTTCAATAGGATTCCCATTTGGCAAATAGAGAGATGCAACACGAACAACACCTTTGTTTGTTGAATAAACAGCTTCAATGTAACGTGTTTGTTTATCATTATCATTGCCTGGTAATCGACGGATCACTTCATCTGGTGTTTTTTTAGAGAGAATCGCAACGCCATTAAAACTTTTTTGTCCGTGTGTTTCTATATGGTAACCTAAACTTTCAATTGCATCGCGTGGAAAATTTTCATCGATACTTTTAATTTCCTGTAAACAGACTATGTCCGGCTGGCTTTGCTGCAGCCATTGACATAATGTTTCATGTCGTGCTTTTATCCCGGCAATATTCCACGTTGCTATTTTCATGGCGCTCATCATTAGATATCCAATATGCAATTCAATTTACTGCATTTATGTTTACTACAGTCACATCGCTGTTTTTTTGTTTATAGGGGATATTACTATGGTAAATTGATTTATCAAGAGTAGCGGTAAAAGCAAATTTAAAGTTTTAAAATTTAATTTATTTTCATTTTTAAAAACTTTCTGCTGTTTAGTTCTTGACGAATGTACGTGTTCTCGCTATTAGAGATGGACATAACCGATGTGAATGTAATCAGGTGTTTTGGATATGAACCGGATCATTCACAGGTGTTAAGAAGATTAAAAGCAAATGCTAGTGCAAAAGGCTATTGCCTTCTCTGCTTATGGTCGGGTAAACTGTTTTTTGCAGGTGTGCCCGATTTTGTGTGTAGACTTAGATATCTGTTCCGATTCTGTTGGGGTGGATAGAAATAAAAATAGAAAAGCCCGATTGGGTGAGACCAATGTAGATCGAAAAGAGGAAGGTTGCATGCCTACCGTAAACCAGTTGATTCGCAAGCCGCGTGTGGCGCCAGTTAAACGTAATAAGGTTCCTGCTCTGCAGTCGAATCCGCAGAAGCGTGGTGTCTGTACGCGTGTTTATACAACAACACCGAAGAAACCTAATTCTGCTCTTCGTAAAGTTGCTAAAATTCGCTTGACGAATGGATTTGAGGTAATTGGTTATATTCCTGGAGAGGGACATAATCTTCAAGAGCACTCTGTTGTAATGATTCGTGGTGGTCGTGTGAAAGATTTGCCAGGAGTTCGTTATCACATTATTCGTGGTTTACTTGATACGCAGGGTGTCAAGAATCGTAAACAGCGTCGTTCAAAGTATGGCGCAAAGCGTCCAAAATAATATTGAGAGACAAAGCTAATGTCCCGTCGTCATAGAGCAGAAAAGCGTGAGATTAATCCAGATCCAAAATTTGGTGATTTGGTTATTATGAAATTTATGAATGCCATTATGTTTGATGGTAAAAAATCAGTTGCAGAGCGTATTGTTTATGGTGCGCTCGATTCTGTGGAAAAAAGAGTAAAAACAGATCCTGTGGCTCTATTTCATCGAGCTTTAGAGAATGTTGCTCCTCATATTGAGGTTCGTTCACGCCGTGTTGGTGGCGCTACTTATCAAGTTCCGATTGATGTTCGTCCTGATCGTCGTCAGGCTCTTGCTATTCGTTGGTTGATTGCGGCGGCACGTGGTCGAAATGAAACGACGATGGTTGAGCGTTTATCTGGTGAATTGATGGATGCGGCTAATAATCGTGGTTCTGCCGTGAAGAAGCGTGAAGATGTTCATCGTATGGCTGAAGCTAATCGTGCTTTTTCTCACTATCGCTGGTAGAAGTTTTAAACTAAGGCAAATATAATGGCTCGCGAATATAAAATTGAAGATTATCGTAATTTTGGTATTATGGCGCATATTGATGCTGGTAAAACTACGATGACTGAACGTATTCTGTTCTATACCGGTAAGAATCATAAAATTGGCGAGACCCATGATGGCGCTTCTACAATGGATTGGATGGAGCAGGAGCAGGAGCGTGGTATTACGATTACGTCTGCTGCAACAACGACATTTTGGGAAGGGCAAGATGGTCGGAAGCGTCGCTTTAATATTATTGATACGCCAGGGCACGTTGATTTTACGATTGAAGTTGAGCGCTCTTTGCGTGTTCTTGATGGTGCAATAGCCTTGTTGGATGCAAATGCTGGTGTGGAGCCTCAAACGGAAACTGTTTGGCGGCAAGCTGAGAAGTATCGCGTGCCTCGTATGGTTTTTGTTAATAAAATGGACAAAATAGGAGCTGACTTCTATCGTAGTGTGGAGATGGTTGGTTCTCGGTTAGGTGCTAAAGCGCTTGTTTTGCAGTTGCCGATTGGTGCTGAAAATGACTTTGAAGGAGTTGTTGATCTTGTAGAAATGAAGGCTTTAAAGTGGGATGGTTCTATTGGTGCCTCGGCAGTGATAAGTGAAATTCCCTCTGAGTTAAAGGAGAAAGCTGAAGAATATCGCGAGAAATTGATTGAGATGGCTGTGGAGGTTGATGAAGCTGCGACAGAGGCTTATTTGGAAGGCGTTATGCCAACCAACGAGCAGCTTGTTTCTCTCATTCGTAGGGGGACAGTAGAAGTTCAGTTTCATCCGGTTCTTTGTGGTACGGCTTTTAAAAACAAGGGGGTGCAGCCACTTTTGGATGCTGTTGTTTCCTATCTTCCTTCTCCTATTGATATTCCGGCGATTAAGGGTATTGATGTAAAGGATGGGGCTGAGACGACACGCGAATCTTCTGATGATGCTCCGTTATCTATGCTTGCTTTTAAAATTATGAATGATCCTTTTGTTGGTTCATTGACGTTCTGTCGTATTTACTCAGGTAAAGTTCAGAAAGGTATTTCTCTTGAGAATACTGTGAAAAAGAAAAAAGAGCGTTTGGGGCGTATGCTTCAAATGCATTCAAATTCTCGTGAGGATATTGAAGAAGCATTTGCTGGTGATATTGTTGCTCTTGCAGGACTTAAGGAGACGACAACAGGGGATACTCTTTGTGATCCTTTGAAGCCTGTTATTTTGGAGAGGATGGAATTTCCAGAGCCTGTTATTGAGATTGCAATTGAACCGAAGACAAAAGCAGATCAAGAAAAAATGGGTATTGCTCTTAACCGTCTAGCAGCCGAAGATCCTTCATTTCGTGTTAAATCGGATGAGGAATCTGGTCAGACTATTATAGCTGGAATGGGTGAGCTTCATCTTGATATTATTGTTGATCGTATGCGGCGTGAGTTTAAGGTTGAAGCAAATGTTGGGCAGCCTCAAGTTGCTTATCGTGAGTCAATTACTAAAATGGCGGAAATTGATTATACGCATAAGAAACAATCGGGTGGTGCAGGTCAATTTGCTCGTGTGAAAATTGTTTTTGAGCCTCATGATGGTGATGACTTTATTTTTGAGTCAAAGATTGTTGGTGGTGCTGTTCCTAAAGAATATATTCCCGGTGTCCAAAAAGGGATTGAGAGTGTTATGGGGTCAGGTCCTCTTGCGGGCTTTCCTATGCTTGGTGTAAAAGCGACTCTCATTGATGGTGGCTATCACGATGTTGATTCTTCGGTTTTGGCTTTTGAGATTGCTGCTCGTGCGGCTTTTCGTGATGGGGCAAAGAAGGCTGGTGCACAGCTTCTTGAACCGATCATGAAGGTGGAAGTTGTTACACCAGATGATTATGTTGGTGATGTTATTGGTGATCTCAATTCTCGTCGGGGACAGATTTCAGGAACTGAAGCGCGCGGCATTGCAACGGTTGTGAATGCAATGGTTCCTTTGGCAAATATGTTTGGTTATGTGAATACTCTTCGCTCTATGAGTCAGGGGCGTGCGCAGTATACAATGCAGTTTGATCATTACGAGCCTGTGCCTTCAGCTGTTGCTTTGGAGATTCAAAAGAAATACGCGTAATTTCAGGTTGGTAATTAATTTTTAACTTAGTCCTTGGCTTGGACGGAAAATGGAGAGCTCAAATGGCGAAGAGCAAGTTTGAACGAACAAAACCGCATGTTAATATTGGTACGATTGGTCACGTTGATCATGGGAAGACCTC
>NZ_JBHIMJ010000047.1:0-3380 GCF_042194035.1 Bartonella sp. OC16QHHD
AGCGAATAGCATTACACAGAGGTATGCATAGTTGAGAAAGGTGAAAGAATGAATGCAGAAATGAATGAAGCTATGAATGAAGATTACAGAGTTGGAGCACCGGTCTTTGATGATGAGAGCTCTTTTGATGCTGGCACTTATGATGGTGAAACGATTGATAATGATGATGTCACCTCTCCAGAGCCGGTTGCACAGCCCGTTGAAAAACCTTCAGAGATTGTTCCTAGCATAGAGCAGCAGCGTATGGAGCAACAAGCCAAACAAGCCCGTGAAGCGCTTGTAAAGTTTTATGAACCCCAATCCCAGACGCCAATGGTTGAAGGTGAAAATGCACCCCCAGACCCTACACAAGACATTATTGGCTATATGAGTTGGATGGGAAAAAAGATTCGAGAGCAGGATGCGTATATTAGGGAACAGAAAGAAGCGCTAAGACAAGCTGAGGAACAGCAGCAGCACGATATGCGTCTTGGTGAATTTTTTAATAATTCTGTTAAGTCGTTTCAAAATAAATCCAGTGATTTTGATGCCGCGGCAAATTTTCTTTATGAGGCACGCGCAAAGGAATTGAGTTCTTGGTCATCACTTTATCCTGAGTATGGACAACAAAACACANGCTTGTAGCGACTTGTGCACAAAGAGATCTCAATCCGGCAGAAGAAATTTATAGAATAGCACAAAACCTTGGCTATCAGAACCAAGCAGTGCAAGCGAATAATCAAGTTGCAGAACTTCAAAGTCGGCAGAATTCTGCGAGAACCTTAACGGCATCTGGTGGAGGGGGCGTGACGGGTCCACTTTCATGGGAAACGATGGACGCTATGACGGATAAAGAGTTTCAAGCGTGGTACAGTAATCCAAAGAACCGAGTGCTTATACGCAAATTGAGTGGTGCAGATGATGAAGATTAAGTGAAAGACTTTTAGAGAATAAGCCGCCTTTGGTGCGGGTTGGTGGTCCGGCTTTAAGCCGGTTTTTTTATAGCAAAGAAAGGTGAAATAAATGGCAACAACACATATAGGGATTAATGATCCCCATGCGTTAAAAACATGGGCGAGAATTCTTGATGCGGAGGTCTCCAAAGCAACTCCTATTGCTCCTTTGATGGGGCAGGATTCCAATAGCATTATTCAGGTGAAAACAGAGACGCAAAAAGGCAAAGGGGATTGTGTAACATTTAGTCTGCGAGCTCAGTTATCAGGACGTGGTGTGAGTGAGGGTGAAACCCTTGAAGGCAATGAAGAGGCACTACAATTCCTTCATGATAAACTGTATATCAATGAACTTTATCATGGAACAAGAATTGCCAATGAAGGCACTATTGATAATCAGCGCACATTGTTTAATTTGCGCGAAGAAGCCAAAAACAGTTTATCAGATTGGTATGCGGACCGTTTGAGTTTGATGTTTTTCGTTCACGCTTGCGGTTATACAGCCAACAGGCTTAATTTTGAGGGAGAACTGGTTGATCTTGATCCTCTTTTTTGGGGCTTTAATGCACCATTAGCTCCAAGCAGTAAGCGCATTGTGCGACCAGAAGCAAAAACCAAGGATGAAGAGCTTACAGAAAAAGCCAAACACAGCTTTAATCTTAAATTGATAGATGAAGCGGTTCAGTGCGCTAAGCTAGCGAATCCTAAAATTAGACCGGTTCGCGTGAATGGCGAGAGTGTTTATGTGTTGTATTTGCATCCCATTCAGGTGACACAATTGCGCACTAATACAGAGACGGGTCAATGGCTTGATATTCAGAAAGCTGCTTATACCGGTTCGCGTTCCAAAACCCCAATCTTTGATGGTTCTCTAGGCATGTACAACGGTGTGATTTTACGTGAATCAGAGCATGTCACCAATGGTGTTAAATCCACGGATAGTACACGTCTTGCAGGTGTGCGCCGTGCTGTTTTGCTTGGAGCGCAAAGTGTCGTTATGGCATTTGGTAAGAGTTACGGTAAGACCCGCTATAAAATCGAAGAAGAAACCTTCGACTACAAACGCGAATACGGTTTTGGAGTGCATACAATTATGGGCATGAAGAAAACGCGTTTCCAAATGCCCGGAAGAGCACAAGGAGCCCAAGATTTTGGAACGATAGTTATCCCCACCTACAGCGGTGAAGTTGAGTGATGAGGAAAGGAAATAGGACATGGTAGATGGCGTAACAGGACACTTACACGGCAGAGATCTTCATACACATCAGGTCAGTTTTTTGCGTTTGAATATCTCGCATAAAGATAAGCATTTGACGCGCAAAATCGGGACTTTACCGCGTGGTGCAATGATCCTTTCGATTAAAGCGTTTGTGAAGACAGCGTTTTCGGATGCGAAATTAAAGATAGGCAGCACCTATGGTGGTAATGAGTTTAGTGAAAAGGATATCAAAACCCAAAGCACTCAAGATTTTACATCAACCAACCAAAAAGAGTTTGTTCCAGAAGATCAAGAGCTTACGCTTTATGCAACACGGGATAAAACAACCGCGGCTGGTGAGTGTGTTGTGGTCGTGCAATTCGTGACCAATCGTTGAGAGGTATAGGGGAAGGCTTAATTCCCCTCACGATTTATGGAGCAGATTGTACAGAGAGTTGTAAATTAAGGGCAGATAAGACAGCGACTAAGGTAGAAAGTTTAGGATCACCTGTTTTGCTTAAAGAGCGGTATAATCCACTGCGTTCGCGATTGGTTTCTTTTGCTAAGGCACTCATATTTTGTGCTCTAGCAACAATACCAAGGGCATCCGCTATATGAGAGGCATCACCAGTTTTAAAGGCTTCATTTAAAAAGACTTCTTGAGATTCTGGTGTTGTGAGGTGTTTTTCAAAGTTAAAGGTTTTCAATTTCATTTTTAAGATCCTCTAAAAGAGATAAGGCTTTTTGAATATCACTGGATTGTGTGGATTTGTCACCACCACAAAGCAATATAATGATTTTATCGCCTTTTTTTGTAAAATAAATTCGGTAACCAGCACCATAGTGGATACGTAATTCACCTATACCATTAAAAAACTTTGCATCACCCAAAAGCCCTGAACGAATTCTATGAAGCCTTGCAAGAATTATATTAGCAGCTTTTCTGTCTTTAAGTTTTTCTAACCAGTTATCGAATTCATCTGTTGTTTTTATTATCGCTACCATCAGTGCACTATACTACACAATATATATAATATCAATAGTAATAATTTTTACTGAGAGGTATTTTGATGACACGTCATTATATTCGGGTTAAGACTGGAGGACCGATACCAGTAAAGCGAGATGTTTATCGTCATAAGAGAACACTTTCGCACTTAGTGTCGGTCATTCAAGATGAGATTGATGACATAGCCGATGAGTATGTTCAACAAATCCAAGAAAGCATTTTTGCAGCCATTCGTTTTTGT
>NZ_JBHIMJ010000093.1:0-3462 GCF_042194035.1 Bartonella sp. OC16QHHD
AATAAACCCATTGGTAAAGTTATGGATTTAGATAGGGGATATTAAACCAGATGTTTTTAAAAAAACGTAAACAGAAGGGGGAAAAAAAGTTCGTTGCAACAGCGGTTGGATATGCACCATGGGGATTAGGGGTAGCTGAGTATTTTTACAATCTTTACGAATATGATGATGGTACAAGAGAATATGAAGAATTTGACGGTGGTCAGTATCATGAGATGCCTGAGAATGTTGATTACAGTACCAAGGCGCAAGTGAAAGCTTGGATATACGGTGGTGATTTGCCAAGAAGCGTATTGAGTTGCGAAGCGTTGATAGACGAGGTGAATAGGGAAATCAAAAAACGTACAGTTAAAGCAGTGAAAACTTATGATGATATAGACAACGAGCTAGAGAAAGCACTTGGTATTCAATTAGGTAGGTATCAAAATGAAAAAAATTGAAAAAAATAAAAAATACGTATTGACTTTAAAGAAAAGGTCGTTTATTAAGGTCGGCAAGTGCTCAAAACACTTAGCGAATAGCGGATAGACCACGAAAAGGTTTTTCCCATTTCTTAAAATACTGACTTTCTTTTGTGCTGTCTCTAGCATATAACGATTATGTCGGGTGTAGCTATGCCATACAATACCCTTCGCGAGGGAAAAGTATAGCGACGGACTATTCGCCGTGTTTTGAGCGCCCGGCGCCCTTATAGGGTTGTCAATTCAAAACTAATTTAAACGAATAGGTGTCAGCATGAACGCTACAGTTAAAAAGAGAAAACCATCCAAAAAATATGAATTGACTAATGAAATAGATCATATGACTGGTCTCACATTATACCGTATACGCGCCTTAAAAGATTTTGGAGATGTCAAGGCGGGGGATTTAGGTGGTTTTATAGAAAATGAAAGCAACCTATCGCATTATGGTACGTGCTGGGTATATGATAAAGCCCGCGTTTTTCAAAATGCCCGCGTTTCTGGGAATGCAAAAGTAAGAAGCTTTTTTGTAGACGTTTGTGGGAATGCAAAAATTTATGGGAATGCTATTTTTGAAGCTATTTTTATGGGAGGCAATGCGCGTCTTTATGGGAATGCTCATATTAAAGGTGCTGTTGTAATTGAAGGCAATGCACAAATTTATGATAACGCCCGTGTCACTGATCATGCTCATATTTCCGATAATGCTGTCATTTGTGATGATGCTCATGTCGGAGGCAATGCAAAAATAAGCGGTGCTGCTTATATTTGTGATGACGCGCGTGTTTTCGATGATGCCGTTGTATGTGGTGCTCTTATCTCAGGAGATTCTTATGTTCATAGCGCCGCTTCTTTAACAGCAGATGATCATATTTGGAATGAAGCATATCCCGAATTTGGTAGTGAAGATGATTATTATCGTCATGAGTATTATGATGATTTTGAAGACTATTATGATGCTGATCTTGAATCGGAAAATGATGACGATTTAGAATGTGAATTAGAATGTGAAAAAGAAGCTGCTTAATTAAACAATAGGGCGGTGCGGGGGCGCCTCCTTATAACCATTTCATTTAAAAATTTGTTTGAATATTAGATTAGGGAGCTACCTATGACCACTAAAACTGTATCCAAAAAATATGAACTTACTAATGAAACTACAGAAGTTAAAGACCATCTCTATGGTAGAGTTAGAACACTTTATCGCATTAAAGCTTTAAGAAGTTTTGGAAGTGTTAAAAAAGGAGATTTAGGGGGCTTTATTGAAAGTGAATACAACTTATCACATGATGGCAATTGCTGGGTTGGTGATGATGCCAAGGTTTATAATGCTGCTATGGTTTGGGGGCATGCGAAGGTTTTTGAAAATGCAATAATTTGTGATGAGGCGTGTGTTAATGGGTTTGCGAAGGTTTACGGTAATGTACGTGCTTATGGAAAGGCAATTATTGGTGGCAGGGCGCGTGTTTTTGGAGATACGCAACTTATTTTGGGGGCATGGGTTACAGGAAGAAAAGAGATTTCTACAGGTTTAATATCCTTTTGTAGATAGATAAAGACTGTAGAGGAATTGATTAAAGCGGCTGTGGCGTCTAAAAGATAGAATAAAAAAAAGCCGCGTCCTTTAAGACACGGCTTTTGTTTGCAACTGGAAACTTATACATTTTAAATGTTAAAATATATTACACAAAACGTGTAAAAATGCAAGCCTTAATACATAAAAACCGCATCAAAATGAATTGATACGGCTTTTATTATCAAAACAGCTAGCGATCTAAATAAACGATTAAAATAACCAATCGAAATATAAAAGAACATCTCTTTATTGCACAAAACGTATCAAAACGCAAGCTGTTAAGTAAAATAAAAATGGGATTCACACTGTAGATTCAGTGATTTATAATTATCATTTATCAAATCAATTTAAATCATAATGAATAAAATGAGCGCTGTTAAATTACCTTCTTTTCAAACAGAAGAACAATCTTCTTTTCGTCAACTACCCCATAATATTGAAGCAGAGAAAGCTTTGCTGGGTGCTATCATTATCAATAATAATGCTCTTGATAGCGTTTCTGATTTTTTAAAAGCAGAGCACTTTTTTGAACCGTTGCATCAAAAGCTTTTTGATATCATTTCACAAATCATTCAAAATGGAAAAGTTGCAGATCCCATTACTATTAAGCCCTTTGTTGAAAATGATGCGAAAATTGGTGACATCACTGTATATAATTACGTGGTGCGTTTAGCTACAGAAGCTGTAACAATCATTAATACTAAAGATTATGGGAGCGTCATTTATGATCTGTTTATCCGACGCTCTTTAATTAACCTTGGCACTCAAGTTGTGAATAGAGCTTATGATGTTTCTGTAGAACTTACAACATCACAACAAATTGAAACTGTTGAAAATCAGTTGTTTGAATTGGCAGAAAAGGGAAAATACGGGGGTGGGTTTGAAAATTTTGATACAGCCATTGCAAAAGCACTTAACATGGCAAGTGCTGCGAAAAAGCGTTCCTCAAGGCTCTCAGGGATCGCTACCCATATCAAAACACTTGATGAGAAAATGGGGGGATTACAAGCATCTGATTTGATTATCCTTGCGGGGCGCCCTGGGATGGGGAAAACCTCTCTGGCGACCAATATTGCTTTTAATATTGCCAATGCTTGCAAGCGTCATGATAACAGCCAAGCCAATGAAGGGGGTATTGTTGGTTTCTTTTCACTTGAGATGTCAACTGAACAGCTTGCAACTCGTATTATCTCAGAGCAAATAAAGGTTTCTTCTTCTGATATGCGCCGTGGTAATATCTCAGAAGAGCAATTTGCAAAAATTATTCACGCAATGCGTTCCTTACAAACAATCCCTCTTTATATTGATCAAACGGGTGGGGTGTCTATTGCACAATTGTCCGCTCGTGCAAGGCGTCTTAAACGACAACATGGTCTAGATGTCTTGATTATCGATTATATCCAACTCATGACAAGCGGTTCAAAG
>NZ_JBHIMJ010000107.1:0-5336 GCF_042194035.1 Bartonella sp. OC16QHHD
ATCTTCAGAGATATCTTCGCAACGATTAGTCGTTGGTTCAATACGCAAAATTTGGACAGCATTATCGGCTTGGTCGATAAATTTGATCATGTCACTTTCTTCTAAGAAAGGACCAGATTTAGCGAGATTTTGCTCTTCATTTTCGCACATCACTAAGAGAATTTCATCAGAATTTATAAACACTGGTTTATTCACAAATGCCTCCATACTGCCTATTGGCAAAAGTTATTTTCTAAGATATGGGATTTTGATACCGAAACGGTAATTTAAAGTCAATACCAAAATGGTTATTTTTATTTTTTTATGAGTAGAAAAAATGGATGAAAAATGGTCGATTAATACGCAAATATTGGAACTATGGAATAAATTGACAGAAGATGAAAAAAGAGAGTTTATTCTTTTTTATCTTGATAAAATGAAGAAAGGAGATCAAGAAGTTTAACCTTATTATCGTAGCTTAGATGCTCTAACATATCTTCAATTTGTTCATTTAAGCTATTAGGCTTATTTCCTGAAAACAACAGTTGTTTGGGGGTAATTTTTAAGTGTGGCGCCAAACGTATAGCCCACTCTTTTGTTAATTTTCGTTGTCCATTTTCTAAACGAAAAATTTGTGGCTGACTAGTCCCTACCAATTCGGCTAATTCTTTTGAAGTTAAACCTACTTTTTGTCTGAAAAATTTCAAATTATTCATGATTCTTATCCTAATTAAAAAAAATATCCTTTCAAATGCCAATATGGTAAAATACGCTTGTTTTAATAATACTGATATGGTATAAAGAGGAATGTCTAAACTAAAACTGTATTTATCAAAGAATAATATTACTTATGCCGAGTTTGCTATTTTGGTAGGTGTTACGCAAGCATCTATAGCACGCTATGTGAATAAGAAGCGATTTCCGCATCCTAGGATAATACAAAAAATAGCAGAAGTTACTGATAATTACATAAATCCTAGTGATTGGTATCAAGAGAATTTTTCTTCAATTTCTAAAAGCCGCGTTGTTGATCAGACGGGCGATAGATTGCAGCATTAAGGAGATCAAAATGAGTTTAAATGAAATAATATTGATAGTTGTGTGTGTAGTATTTGGAGCATTGCTTTTATGCGGAGTGATGTTTCGTATTGCATTGCATTATCGCGCGCAGGTTAAGGCTCTTTCAGAGGAGATTCAATATCTTATGGCAAGAGTAAAAAAGGTAAATACTGATTTTATATTAGGGAATAGAAATATAATTTATGAATGTGATGCGGATATAGGAAAGTCTGAAGCAGAAATTAAACAACTGAAGCAAGAGATTGAAGAACGTGACGAGGAAATTAAACAACTGAAACAAAAGACTGAAGAGCATGAAAAGGCGTTCAGAAATGTAAGTGAAGTTGTAATGACACTCGAAGCAGATGTTCAATCACGCGACGAGGAAATTCAAAGACTAACACAAGAGCTTAAACAGCGTGATGAAGCAGTAAAAGAAAATTCTCATAAAAATAAGAAGAGTAAGAAAAAGGGCAAGTAAGGAGAGAAAGATGAGTTTAGTAGCAATTGTTATTTCCTTAATTGCGAATGTGATTTCGTTTTATGCTGTTCATGACTCTTCTAAAAGAGTGCGAAGGCTTAGAAAAGAGCTAGCAGAAAAAAATGAGTTAATAGCGTCACAAAAAGCGTTGATGGAAGGACAGCTAGCAGAAAATGAAGAGAAAATACAACAATTGCAGCAATTGCAACAAAAAGTGCAAGAACGTTTGTTGGAATCTGAACAGAAGAAATCTAAAGAGCAAGAATATTTGACTGAATATGAAAATATTAATGACAATCTTCAAGAGCCTGAAGATGTTCGTGCGCTTGTAAGAGAGTTTGTAAACAAAGCTCCAATTATAAATGAATATAGTGATGAAAAAGATGATGATAGAGCACGAAAGATATTGCAACAATTGATGATGGATGAACAGAGAAAGAATGAAGCAATTCAAATTATTAACGATGTTCATACATGGTTTATGGCAAAAAAAACCGTTACAATTGAAGAATTTAATAAATGGGATAGATCGCAATATTTATTATTTCATCTTGTGAGGCCAAAGCCACTGACATGGGCCGAGTTGGCTGAAAAAAGTATTGAGGAACAACAGCGTTATTGTTCAAATTGGAAAACCATTATTCTTTGAACGTAACAGCTGTAAGAGTTCTGGTTCTGGTTCAAAGTATTGAATATCGCGGACGGGAAAATTCACTTTTTCTGGTGGATTTTGAGGATCTACGGCAGTGTGTTCTAAAGTGAATGTTAGTCTAGATGGTGTATTATTATTTATAGGTGCGATAGTAAGAACCAAGTATAGAGAGCTGGAAACATCAAGGCTAAATACATTAAGAGTATCATATATTTCAGGTTTTACTTTAGGTTTTTTTAAACAGAGAAGTTTGAAATTTTTGGGGGAGATGGTGTGTACCTTTTTATAAGGAGGAAAAGGATAGGATATACTATATGTTGCATGAATAAATCTAAAAAGGCTGTCTTTGTTTATACTAATCGAATTGATTGTAATTGGTTGTTTTGTAGGATTTGCAATGAATAAAGCTATATCGATGAATAAAAATACGTCACTATCGGGATCTTTATATGTTCGCATATATTGTGACAAAACATTAAGTTTTCTTTGCTCTAAAATTTCTGTCTGTTTTTCTAGAACGTTGGTAAGCTTTTCTAGCGCTTGTGCTTGTTGTTTAGTTGATTTAGCTATGTCCATGGCATTAGCTAATTCAGCTTTAAACTTTTCTAGATCTTCCTTTCTTGATTTTTCAGCTTCTATTTTGTCTTCCTTTCTTAATTTCAATGTCTGTTTAATAGAACGAAAAGCAAAAATTGCTGATAATAAAGCACCAACCGAAGAAAGTGCTGAAAATAATACAGAAAACGCTGAAAATAATACAGGATGCTGTTCTATCCAATTTAAAACTGCTTGCATATTTTACACACCGTTCTTTCTTTCATTTTCGGAAAAAAACACTTCTATAAAACACGTTTTATATGGAGCGGCGCGGTGAATAACACGATTCTTTGTTTTGATCTAGGTACGCGGACTGGGTGGGCGATACGTGGTGCAAGTGGTGACATGTTCAGTGGTACCGTGAATTTTCAATCGCGCCGTTTTGAAGGCGGTGGAATGCGTTATTTGCGTTTTAAACAATGGCTATCAGAAATAAAGCAGACAGCAGGTCAAATTGACGCGGTGTATTTTGAAGAGGTGAGGCGTCATAAAGGTACAGATGCAGCGCATGTTTACGGTGGTTTGTTAGCAACGTTAACGGCGTGGTGTGAACAGCATCAGATACCGTATGAGGGGATACCAGTAAGTACAATTAAGAAAGCGACGAGACAGGCAAGGGGAATGCGTCGAAAGAAGAGATGATTAAGGCGATATGTTCCAAAGGTCATGCGCCTTGTGATGATAACGAAGCAGATGCTTTAGCAATTTTATATTTAGTTAAAGAAAGGGAATTGGGGTATGTCCATTAAATTACCATGGACGAGGCTTTTTGCAGACAAGTGGGCAATAGTTGTTGATTATTTGCCTGCTATAGAGGGCAATATCTATATGCGATTACGGTTACGTATGTTGCGTACTGGTGAACCTCTTTTTTATAATATTAAAGTTTTATCTCATTACACTGGTTATTCAGTGAAGAAGTTTGAAGCGGCACTGAATGTTTTGCTTGAAGAAGGATATCTCATTCGTTTAGCAGATGGTCGCTTATGGAATTTAGATGTTGAAGAAGAACTCAACAACCTCCGTGAAGAAGAGCTAGATAATTTCACTTGCAATGATAATAAAGAAAGGGAGGTGAAGTATGTCAACTAAGTTGCCATGGACGAGGCTTTTTTCTTCACAATGGATTGTTGATGTTAGTGGCATGAGTATAGTGGAAAAAGGTCTTTATATGACACTTGTCTTATATATGTATGAAGAGCGCCGCCCTATTATTGAAGATGCTCCCAAATTAGCACGGTGGGCAGGTTGTTCAGTGAGAGTTCTAAAAAATACATTAGACATCTTATTACGCGATGAGAAGATCATACGTTTAGAAGATGGTCGTTTGTGGAGTTTAAGAGTTGAAGAGGAACTCAATAACTCAAATGATAATTTAAATAAGTTTTCAGAAAGAGCACAAAAGGCAGCAAAGGCAAGATGGGATAAAAATATGAATTTACTGATGAGACAATCGAAATTGATGGTCATGTTTTACACCGTATTAGAGCATTAAGAGATTTTGGTTATATGTTTGGGAAGGTTAATGCGGGGGACCTTGGTGGCTTTATTGAAAAGGAAGATAATCTATCACATGAGGGAAGTTGCTGGATTTTTGATAATGCCCGTGTTTATCAAAATGCGCTCGTTACTGATAATGCTTATGTAGCTTGTGATGTTATCGTTAAAGATTCTGCTACGGTTTCTGATAACGCACGTGTTGTAAATAATGTTCATATTTCTGATAATGCAAAAGTTTGTGATAGTGCTGCTATTTACGATAATGTAAAAATTTATGGTAAAGCTTTTGTTGGTGATACCTCTTGTATTAGTGAAAATGTCATCATAAATGGTGCTACTGTAATTGGGGATTCTGATATTGAAAGTGATACCTATTTATCACCTAATGATCTTATTTGTGATAAATTTATTCCCGAAATCGATGATCCATGTTGGTAATTAAACAATAGGGCGCGGCGGGGGCGCCTCCTTATAACCATTTCATTTAAAAATTTGTTTGAATATTAGATTAGGGAGCTACCTATGACCACTAAAAATGTATCCAAAAAATATGAAATTATAGACGAAATAAAAAAAGTTTACGATGCAGAAACCCGTCAACCTAGATACTTTTATCGCATACGCGCATTAAGGGATTTCGATGATGTCAAGGCTGGTGACCTTGGTGGTTTTATTGAGAAGGAAGATAACCTCTCTCATGATGGGAATTGCTGGGTGTATGATGATGCTATTGCAGCATATGATGCTGTCGTTAGTGAAAATGCTAAAATACGTAATGAAGCCGTTGTTGCTCAAAATGCTAAAGTTTATGGTAACGTTGTAGTGAGTGATAAAGCCAAGGTTTATGGTCGTGATACCCATGTTTATGGCAATGCTAAGATTTTTGATAATGCTAGTATTAGTGGTACCATGTGGTTTCGTGGCAAGTGGTGGGTTTATGGCAAGTGTGTGGTTAATGGCAATGCCAAGGTTTATGATCATGCTAAGGTTTGTGGTCAAGTTTGTGATAATGCCGTGGTTTATGGAAAAGCTTTTATTAGTATAGAGGCAAAAATTTATGACAATGCC